>NZ_JAAGPL010000215.1:0-13903 GCF_017104785.1 Burkholderia sp. Ac-20353
GACGCCGTCGTTCGACTCGACGAGGATCGCGCGATCCGCGCCGATCGCCAGCGCCGTACGCAGCGTTTCCTGCGCTTGCGCGACGCCGACCGACACCGCGACCACTTCGGTCGCCACGCCCGCTTCCTTCAGGCGCACGGCTTCTTCCACCGCAATTTCGTCGAACGGGTTCATCGACATCTTCACGTTCGCGATGTCGACACCCGTGTTGTCCGACTTCACGCGGACCTTCACGTTGTAATCGACCACTCTCTTGACTGGTACCAGAATCCTCATCGCTTATCCGCCAAAAATGAAGGGGCCGGCGCTTGCCGCCGACTCCACAAGGTTTAGAACAGGTGGTACATCCCGACCCGCAACGCGATCTGATGATTGTTGCTCGACGCGTTGCCGACCACACCGTCGAAGATCGCCGCCTGCGTCGCGGCGCCGCCCGCCCGCTGGTAGACGCCCATCGCATAGATCGACGTGCGCTTCGACAGCGCGTACGACGTCGTCAGGCCGGCCTGATGAAAGATCGGTGCGGCATCCGAGTAGCCGATATGCCCGTGCGTATACGTATAGGCGCCGCCGACCGACCATGCGGCGGTCAGCGCATAGCGCGCCCACACCTCGTAATTGTCGAAGCGGACCGTCGACGTCGTACCGTTCGCACGCTCGAAACGCGTATCGGTAAAGTCGAGCCCGACCGTCGCATGGCCGAACGCATAGCTGGCCGCGGCGCCGACCACCTGCTCGTTGGCCGGATTGCCGACATAGCTGAACGGCCCCGTCGCGCCGATCGCCGCCCCCGTCGTGTTGGAAACGAAATCGCCGTCCGTGAACTGCAGCGCCGGATTCTTTGCGTACAGGTAGGCAGCCGCGACATTGAACGACGCGACCGAATAGCTCGCGCCGATGCTCCACATGCCGGTGGTGCCACGCACGGGCGCGGTCGAGTTCGTGAACGCGTACACGCCGCCGAACGTCAGGCCGCCGAAGCTCGGGCTCGCATATTTGATCGCGTTGTCGGCACGAAACGAGTTGTCGGTGTTGTCGATGTCGCCCGCATGTACGAACGGTCCGCCGAACTGGCCGGGCGCCGTCAACGGCTGCAGATAGTCGACGATCGAATCGTACTGGCGGCCGAACGTCAGCGTGCCGAACCGCGTGTCGGACAATCCGACGTACGCCTGTCGGCCGAACAGGCGGCCGCCTTGCCGCATCTGCCCGTTTTCGGCGCTGAATCCGGATTCGAGCTTGAAGATCGCCGACAGCCCGCCACCGAGATCCTCACTGCCCTTCAGCCCCCACCGGCTTCCGTAGACGCCGTCGTACGTGCCGTCCTGCATGTGCCACAGCGATTTGCCGCCGCTGTTGTTCGTGTAGTCGATCCCCTCGTCGATCACGCCATACAGCGTGACGGTCGACTGGGCATGCGCGGCGATCGGGAAAACGACGCATGCCGATGTGACGACCATCGATCCGGAGAGACGCCATATTGGTTTTTTCATTCGATATCCTGATTAATTTTGGTGATTCGGTTCGATTTCGGTAACGTGTGATTCAAGTCTGAACGAAATTCCGGTCCAGGATGACGCGCACCGCCTGTCTTCCCGGATTCGACCGTCGCACGCGAGCGAATCAGCGGGTTTTCACTGCGAGGGACTGCACGCGCGGCGCGATGCGACCGGGTGGCCGGGCCGCCGCATCGCCACCGTCCGTCCGGTCACTGAATGATCCGCGGTGCGCCCACGTCGGCGGCCGACGTCGACAGGCCGTAGGTCTTCAGGATCCGGGCGATCTCGCCGGACTGGCGCAGCGCGTCGATATTCGCGCTGAGTGCGGCGCCAAGCGCGGTATTCGTCTTCGTGAAGAGCAGCGCCGTCTGCCCCGGTTCGAGCGACGCGGGCACGCGCGGATCGGGATTCACGAGCATGATCTTCATCGACGCATAGCCGCCCTTCGCCTGGTTGTATTTCGACACCGCATAGCTGTCGGTGCCGACGTCGATCCGGCCGGCGGCCAGATCCTGCGCCATCGCGACCGGGTTCGGATAGACGACCAGCGCGCTGCCGAGCAGCTTCTGCAGATCGCCGGTCCACAGATAGCCCTGCACCGTGCCGACCCGCTTGCCGACGATGCCCGTGACGGTTTCGACGCCTTGCTTCGAGATCACCGCCATCTGGTCGAGATACAACGGCGCGCTCAGGCCGAGCACCTTCGCGCGGTCGGCCGTGCGATACCAGTCGCCAAGGCCGATATCGGCGCGCCGCGACACGACGGACTGCACGACGGCGGCAGGATCGATGACGGACACCGAAAGCTTCAGGCATTCGCGCGCGGCGATCTGCTTGACGATCTCGCCGTCGACGCCCTTGATGTCGTTCGTGCCGGCCGGAATCGAATACGGCGGGAAATCCCACACGGCGACCGACAGCGTGCCGGGCCGGATCGTCTCGAACTGGTGCGCGGGCTTGCAGGACTGCGCGTGGGCGGTGGCGCCGAGACCCGCGAGACACAGGCCGACGAGCTCGAGCAAAAGGCGACGCTTGGTTGATGTCATGAGAATGTCCCCGAAAGAGCGTGGCAAGGAGAAAAACCGGAAACCGGCGAACGAAAGGAATGGACCGAACGGCATCGTCGGCTCAGCGGACCGCATGCCGCCCGAGGCGGCGCTCGAGCGCAGAGACGGCGAAAGTCGCCGGCACGCAGATCAGCGCGAACATCAGGCCGGCGAGCAGCATCACGGGCATGTATTCGAACGTCGACGAACCGATGCTCGACGCGCGGCTGACGAGTTCGGGCAGCGCGATCGTGAAGCACAGCGACGTGGCCTGCAGCATCATGATCGAGAAGCCGAGCAACGCCGGCAGCGCGACGCGCAGGCCCTGCGGCACGATCACGAAGCGCAGCGCGTCGAGCGCGTTGAGCCCGATCACCGCGGCCGCTTCCTTCTGCCCGTGCGGCACCGCGTCGAAACCGGCGCGGATGATCTCGCTCGTATACGCGCCGGTGCAGCACGCGAGCGCCACCACGGCGGACAGGAACGACGACAGCGTCAGCCCCGCATTCGGCAACCCGAAGTAGAAGAACTGCAGCAGGATCAGCGCTGGCGCGCCGCGCCCGATCTCGACGAACACGAGTGCGCAGACCCGGATCGCCTTCGGCTTCATCGACACGCAGAGCGCGAGCACGAGGCCGAGCGGAATACCGATCGCAAGGCTCAGCGCGGTGACTTCGAGCGACAGACGGTAGCCGCCGATCAGGTCGGGCAGCCAGGATTGCCAGAGATCGATCATGGAGCTCATCGCGACACCCGCGAACGAAGGTGAAGGTCGGCCCAGCGCGACAGCCATGCGACCGGGATGCTGAGGGCGATATACAGCAGCGCGGCAGCCGCATAGACGCCCAGTCCGCGAAACGTCTGCTGCGACACGTGATAGGCCTGGAACGCCAGTTCGTTCACGCCGATCGTCGACGCGACGGCCGAATCCTTCAGCAGGCCGATCAGGTAGGTCGCCGCGGTCGGCAGCGCGATGCGCACCATCTGCGGGAAAATCACATCGCGAAACTGCTGCGCGCGCGTGAGATTCAGCACTTTCGCCGCTTCGTACTGCCCCGGGTGAATCGCGGTCAGCGCACCGCGGTAGACCTCGGACAGATTGGCCGCGGTCACGAGGCCGAGGCCGAGCGCGGCCGCCGTGAACGGGTTGAGCGGCAGCAAGTCGTTACCGATCCCGAAGAACACGAAGAACAGCCAGACGATCGGCGGCACTGACCGGCAGCCGACGACGAACGCCGTCGCAAGCGTGCGCACGACGGGATTGCGGGCGCTGCGCAGCACGCAAAGCGGCATCCCCAGCACCGCGCCGATCGCGAAGACCGTCAGCGTCAGCGCGATCGTCCACGGCACGCCGGCGAGAATGGCGGAAAGATGGTCGATCATTCAGCGGTCCCTCACGGCACTCAGGAATTTCGCCGCGCGTTCGGTGCGCGGGTGGCGCATCACGACCTCGCTCGGCCCCGCTTCGAGGATCCGTCCGTCGGCCATGATGATCACGCGGTCGGACACGCTCTCCGCGAAATGCATTTCGTGCGTGACCACGATCATCGTCATCCCGGATGTCGCGAGCTCGTTCATCACCGCGAGCACCTCGAGGCCGAGTTCCGGATCGAGCGCCGACGTCGGTTCGTCGAACAGCATGATTTCCGGTTCGAGCGCGAGCGCACGGGCGATCGCGATGCGCTGCTGCTGGCCGCCCGAACAGCGCACCGGATACTGGTCGGCCTTGCTCGCGAGTCCGACCCGTTCGAGCAGTTCCATCGAGCGCCGGTCGGCGTCCGCGCGGCTACGGCCCATCGTGCGCTCCTGCGCGAGGCTGACGTTGCGCAGCACCGTCAGGTGCGGAAACAGGTTGAACGACTGGAACACCATCCCGATCCGGCGGCGCAGCGTCACAAGCTCGCGGCGCGCGGGTGCGTGGTTGGCCTCGATCGTCACGTCGCCGATCGTCACGCGGCCTTCGGTCGGCGGTTCGAGCTGGTTGATGCAGCGAAGCAGCGTGCTCTTGCCGGACCCGCTCGGGCCGATGATCGCAATCACCTCGCCCGCATTCATCGAGAAGCTGACGTCCTGCAGCACGCGGTGCGCGCCAAACGTCTTCCCGACGCCTTCGACGCACAGGATCGGCTGCATGCCGGAACGGCCGGCCTGCGTCGCGCCGGCTTCGGTTTGCAGGGGAGGTGCGACAATGCTGTTCATGGAAGCTTCTCCGTCGATGGCTGTCAACGCGGATCGCCAGATCGATCGACCGTCGCTGCGCCCGGAGTGGAACGCGCTTTCGATCTGCGATTCGCTCTTCATTTATTCAGTACACCGATATGACTAGATGACCGATATTGAATGCGTCCAATATTTTCGGCTCAAGCGATCGTTTTGCATCATGTCTTGCGCGACACGCATCAACTCGATCGCGAACCCTCACTCATGCAGGCTACGGCTTCGTCATCGCGCTCACCATCCGTGACGCGCGCTCATCAGCTTGTTCAGGATCCGGTCGAGCACCGCGCGGTCGTCCGCATCGAGCGCGCTCAGCATCAGCGTCTGCCGGTCGAGCAACACGGGCAGCACGCGTTCGTAAAGGCGGCGACCGCTTTCGTTCAGCGCGAGTCGGATCTCGCGCCGATCGTCCTCGTTCGTCTTGCGCCGGATCATCCGGCGTTCCGCGAGCCGGTTTACCGCGCGGCTGATGCTGTTTTTCGGCCGCCCCGTCACTTCGCAGATCCGCTTCGCCGTCATCGCGCTGACGGTCGACAGGCAGGCCAGCACGTTGAATTCGTCGCGGCTGACGTCGAACGTCTCCATCATCTCGGCGAACACCGGCTCGGTGTAGTAGTTCGACCACAGCGTCAGCCGCCATGCATCGTTCAGCGGGCCGTGCGTGACGATCGCGTCGAACACGGCGTCGCCGCCCGTCGCCTCGTCTTGCGTGTCGTGGTCGTGGCGCTCGGACTCGAGGTCGGGTTCTTTCATCGCAGGCAGCTCCATCGGATCAATGATCGGACGGCGTGCGGCCGTCGTCCGGCGCCGCGCAGCGGCGGCTCAGCCAGTCGGCGAACATCAGGTCCAGATGACCGCCGCCGCCGTTCTTGAACAGCGTGATGTCCGCATCGTGCCGGCGCCCGGTCACGCAGCCGCCGCACAGGTCGAACAGATCGCCCTCGATGTCGGTCGCGTCGATCACGCCCGCGTCGAGCGGCTGACGAATGTCGCCGCAGTTTTCGGTCACGAGCGCACGATGATCGACATAGATGCGCGAGCGCAGCAGCGCCGCGTCGTTCGCTTCGCGCATCGACGGCGTGTAGCCGCCGACCAGGTCCACATGGCAGCCGTCGCGCAGCCAGGCGCCATCGAGCACCGGCGACGTCGACGACGTCACGCAGACGACGAGATCGGCGTCCCGAACGCTGCGTTCGAGGTGCTCGACGGCGCG
Organism: Burkholderia sp. Ac-20353; assembly: GCF_017104785.1. Lineage (NCBI taxonomy): Bacteria > Pseudomonadati > Pseudomonadota > Betaproteobacteria > Burkholderiales > Burkholderiaceae > Burkholderia > Burkholderia sp. Ac-20353. The sequence continues at coordinate 5,976 of NZ_JAAGPL010000215.1, forward strand.
CACGTCCGCGCCGGGCGCATCGCCAGCCGCCTGCCCGGCGAGCCGTACCGCGCGCTCGTGGTTGCGGTTCCACACGTCGACCCTGCGCAGCGTCGGAAATTCGGCCGCCATCACGCGCAGGTGCGTCGCCGCCTGCGCGCCCGCGCCGATGATCGTCAGCGTCTGCGGCGCGTGCCGCGCGAGCAGGCGCGCACCGAGCACGGAATCGGCTGCCGTCTTGTAGCGGGTGAACGCGTTGCCGACGATGATCGAGCGGAACCGGCCGTCTTCGGGATCGCACAGCAGCACGGCCGCATGCCAGGTGTCGGCCGCTCCGTTCGCGCGCCGGCTGTTGTCCGGCGAGATCGACACGACCTTCGTGCCGGTCGCGCCATCGCGCGCGCCGCCGAGCCAGACCAGCATCTCGCCGTCCTCGCGCGCATCGCGCGGCACGCTCGCGTGCAGGCGCGCGAGCGGCGCATACGCGCACCGGTGCGCCGCTTCCAGCGCATCGACCATCTGCGTGGGCGGCATGCGGCTCAATACCGCGTCGGCGCAGATCAGTTGCGGCAACGGACTGGATTCGATCATCGGAAACGGGTTTGTCATGTCGAGGCGGGCAATGTCGAAACGGTTGGCGGATAACGCGGCGGACGCGTCCGGCTCATGCATCGCGGTCCGCGATCAGCGGCGTCGCCGACAGCGGAATCGCACCGGTCGACGTGATCAGCACCTGCTCCTCGAGCTTCACGCCTTCAGCGCCACCCTGCACACCGATGTAGCTTTCGACCGATACGACCATGTTCTCCTCGAACGTGCCGTCATAGCCCCATGCATCGAAATCGACCGCGTACGCGACGCTCGGGTATTCGTCGACGAGTCCGACGCCGTGCAGCATCATCATGTAGCGGTTATGCACGTAGCGCTCCGGCACCGGCCAGCAGTGCTCGGCGAACTCGCGGAACGTGACGCCCGCGCGCAGCAGCCCGACGTTGTGCCGGATCTGGTCTTCCGCATAACCGAGCAGATCGCGCTGGTTCGCGGACACGCCGCGCCCCGGACACACGAAGCTGCGCGAAATGTCGGACAGGTAGCCGCCGGGGCCGACCATATCGGTGTCGAAGCAGACCATGTCGCCCGGCTCGATCACGCGGTTCGTCGCATCCTGGAACCACGGATTGGTGCGCGGGCCCGACGACAACAGCCGGCTTTCCGCCCATTCGCCGCCGTGCGCGATGTTCGTCTCGTGGAAGACGCTCCACAGCTGGTTCTCGGTGACGCCCGGGCGCAGCGCCTCGCGCATGCGTGCGACGCCGAGGTCGCACACGCCCATCGACACGCGATGCTGCGCGATTTCCTCGGGCCCCTTCACGAGACGCGCCTGCTCGGTCAGCGGCTGCGCGTCGAACAACCGGACACCGAGCCGCGTCAGCCGCTCGGCGCCCCACGGATCGCAGCGGTCGACTGCGAGCCGCATATTGCCGCCGCCATGCGCGCGCAGCAGATCGGCGATCTCCCGCGCCCACGCATCGGCCTTCTCCTCGACGCGCGGCCCGGCCAGGAAATAGATCCACGGCGTCGCCGGCCGGATCTCGTCGATCGACTCGATGTGTTCGCTGTTGTGCTTGCTGCTCGTGAAGTCGAACAGCACGAGCGGGCCGTCGGTCGCGATGAACACATAGCGGCTCGGCGAATGCATGACCCACAGGCCGAGATTGTTCGTGTCCGTCGCATAGCGGATGTTCAGCGGATCGGCCAGCAGCATTCCCGCGTAATCGTGCTTGCGCAATTGCGCCCGCAGCCGTTCCACGCGGTACGCGCGCAGCGCGCGGCGATCGATCGCGTCATACGCGTCGAGCAGCGCGCGATCGACCGGCGCGACACGATGGCCCTGCACCAGTGCGTCATCCCGGTACGCGGGAGCCACCGGCGCGCCTGGCATCGACGAAACGGCGTGGGGAAATGGCGGGGCAGTGTTCACGATCACGACGGTTCCCTTGTGGCTGGAGTGTGAGCGCTCGGGACGGAGCGCGGATCCGACGCATTGCCTGTTTCGACGCAGATTAGTCCCGCGTGGAACCAACTGTCAATGCGCTAAAAATGTGTTTACCCTTGCTTCGCGAACGGCCCGCGAAGGCCGGCGGCAGGCGTGCGGGCACGCCGCATTACAGGTCCTTGACGAGCCGCAGCGCGTCGTAGATTGCCGCGTGCGTGTTGCGCGCGGACACCGCGTCGCCGATCCGGAACAACTGGAAGCGGCCCGCCGGATTCCGGTTCTCGACCTGCGGCCTGCCGTCGATCAGGTCGTCGTAGTTGACCGCGCCGAGGTTCGTCGACTGCGGCTTCAGCGCGAAGTACAGCTCGTCCATCGGGATCGTGCCGTGGTTGACGACGATCTGGTCGTAGCGGCGCTCGTTGCGGATGCCGCCGTAATCGCTGCCGACGATCGCGACCAGTTCGCCGCCTTCGCGGCGCACGGCCTCGAGCCGGTAGGTGACCGTAAACTTCGCGTCGAGCTTCTGCAGCGAGCGCATGTACGGCACGAGATTCATGCTCATCACCTCGGGCGAGAACGCGCGGTCGGGCGTCATGATCTCGACCGCCCCGCCCGCGTGCGCGATCGTCTCCGCGGCCTGCAGCGCCGGGTGATCGCCCGCGTCGTCGTAGATCAGCACGTTGCGGCCCGGCTTCACGTCGCCGGAAATGATGTCCCACGCGGACACCACGTGTTCGACCCCGTCGGTCAGCACGTTGACGTCCGGCATCCCGCCCGTTGCGACGATCACGACGTCCGGCCGCTCGTCGAGCACGGTCGACGCGTCCGCCCACGTGTTGAACGCGAAGCGCACGCCGAACCGCTCGCATTGCGCCATCCGCCAGTCGATGATGCCGAGCATCTCCTTGCGGCGCGGCGTCAGCGCGGTCAGGCGGACCTGCCCGCCCGGATGGCCGGTCGCCTCGAACACGACCACGTCGTGCCCGCGCTCGCCGGCGACGCGCGCCGCTTCGAGGCCGGCCGGACCGGCGCCGACGATGACGACCTTGCGCTTCGCCGGCGCGGGCGGAATCACCTGCGGCATCGTCAGCTCGCGGCCGGTGGCCGCGTTGTGGATGCAGAACGCGGCGCCGCCCTGGTAGATCCGGTCCAGACAGTAGTTCGCGCCGACGCACGGACGAATGTCGTCCTCGCGGCGCTCGATGATCTTGCGCACGATATGCGGGTCGGTCATGTGCGCGCGCGTCATGCCGATCATGTCGACCTTGCCCGACGCGATCGCGTGGCGCGCGGTCGGCACATCCTGGATCCGCGCCGCGTGGAAGGTCGGAAACCCGGTGATGCCGCGCATCTCGCCGGCGAAATCGAGGTGCGGCGCGCTCTTCATCCCCATGATCGGGATAATGTCCGTCAGCCCCGCGTCCGTTTCGAGGTGCCCGCGAATCACGTTCAGGAAGTCGATCAGCCCGCTCGACTTCATCGCGAGCGACAACTGGATTCCCTCTTCCTTCGTCAGCCCGCCGGCAATCATTTCATCGGCGGTGTAGCGGATGCCGACGATGAATGCGTCGCCGACGCGCTTGCGGATCGCGCGCAGCACGTCGAACGTGAAGCGCATCCGGTTTTCGAGCGGGCCGCCGTACGGCGCGTCGAGCGTGTTCGTCAGCGGCGACCAGAACTGGTCCATCAGGTGTCCGTAAGCCTCCAGCTCGATCCCGTCGAGGCCGGCCGCCTTCATCCGTTCCGCCGCGTCCGCGTAGTCGCGCACGATCCGTTCGATGTCCCATTCCTCGAGCTTCTTCGGAAACGCGCGGTGCGCAGGCTCGCGCGCATGCGATGGCGACACGGCCGGCAGCCAGTCACCCTTGTCCCAGCGCGTGCGGCGGCCGAGATGCGTGAGCTGAATCATCACCTTCGCGCCATGCTCGTGGCACTCGTCGACAAGATCCTTCATCCACGGCACGACCTCGTCGCGGTACGCGAGGATGTTGTTGAACACCGGCGGGCTGTCCTTCGAGATCGCCGCGGAACCTGCCGTCATCGTCAGCGCGATGCCCGCCTTCGCGCGCTCGACGTGGTACGCGCGATAGCGCGCCTTCGGCATCCCGTCCTCCGCGTAAGCCGGCTCGTGCGACGTCGTCATGATGCGATTGCGAAACGTCAGATGTTTGAGGGTGTACGGCTGCAGCAGCGGATCGGTCGACATGGAATTCCTCTCGGTGGGAACGGGATCGTGGTTCGTGACTGCCTGAGATGAGTGCCTGTTGCGACCTAGGTTAGAATTGCTGTACACATGTGTCAAGCAAACAAAACACATGTGTACAGCGAGCTCGGGAAACCCCCTACGACTGGCGTTGCGGGGCGTATCGAACGCGTACGCGGGCCGCCGTCGCGACGCGGTGCGGCACAATGCGGGTTGCGCGGTGCGCAACCGATCGACGACTGGAACGAGAGGATGTTTGCCTGATGGAAGAACCAATTGCAGCCGAGAACCTTCGCGGTTCGGCGGACACGTGGCTGGACGCCGCGACCGAAAGCCTGCTCGAAAGCGGCATCGAGTCCGTGCGGATCCTGCCGCTCGCGAAGAAGCTGAATCTGTCGCGCACGAGCTTCTACTGGTTCTTCAGGGACCGGGACGAATTGCTCGCGACGCTGCTGGCGCGCTGGAAGGCGAAGAACACCGACAACTGGGTCGCGCGCACGCAAGCGTATGCGGACACGATCTCGGAGGCCGTGCTGAACGTGTTCGACTGCTGGTTCGACGACACGATCTTCGACAACCGCTACGAAGCGGCGATTCGCAGCTGGGGCCAGCAGGCGCCCGAGATCGCGACCGAGCTGGCCAATGCGGACGCGAAGCGGATCGCTGCATTGACGGCGATGTTCGCGCGTTTCGGCTATGAACCGCTCGACGCGCAGGTGCGCGCCCGCACGATGTATCTGACCCAGCTCGGCTACGTGTCGATGAAGATGACGGAGCCGATGGACGAGCGCATGGCGCGCATCGCGACCTATGCGGAAGTCTTCACCGGCAAGCCGCCGACCGACCGCGAGATGCAGCGGTTCTTTGCGCGTCGCGCGGCGGCGGCGGCCGTCTAGCGAAAACGGACAGGGCAGGTCACCCGGGAAACCATCACAATTCCTTTACCTTTGAATTGTGCCCGTGCTACAAGCCAATGCCCAAAGGGCTCTCCGCTCCGCCCCCCAATACAAAATTTCTGTCATGCCGCCGCTTCGTTCCGCCGCGCCGGGTACGTCACGCGCCCGTCACCCGGTGCGACGAGCAGGACGCGCACGCGCTCAATTGCCGTAGATGTCGAAATTGAAATAGCGACTAGCGATTTTGTCGTACGTCCCGTCGGCACGGATCGCGGCGAGCGCCGTGTTGATCTTGTCCTTCAGGTCCGTGTCTTCCTTGCGAATGCCGATGCCCTGACCCGGTCCGAAAATCTTCGGATCGCTCAGCTCACCGCCCGCGAACGCGTAGTCCTTGCCTTGCGGCGTATTCAAGAAGCCGCGCGATGCTTGCACGCCGTTTTGCAACGCAGCATCGAGCCGGCCGTTGGTCAGGTCGGCATACACCTGATCCTGGTTCTGATACGACAGGATGCGTGCGCCGATACCTTCCCAATGCGCCTTCGCATACGTCTCCTGCATCGAGCCTTGCAGCACGCCTACGGCTTTACCCTTGAGCGACGCGGGCGTCGGCTGGATACCCGAGCCCTTTTTCGCGACAAGAAACGTCGGTGCGTGCGCCGTCTTGTTCGAAAAATCGATTTGCTTCAATCGCGCAGGCGTCATCGACATCGACGACAGGACCGCGTCGAATTTCCGCGCCTTCAGGCCGGGAATCATGCCGTCGAACGCATTTTCGACCCAGAGGCATTTCGCATTGAGGCGCCTGCACACTTCATTGCCGAGGTCCACGCCGAAGCCAGTCAATTCGCCGGACGGTTTCTTGTATTCGAACGGAGGATAAGACGGGTCGACGCCAATGCGAATCGTCGTCCATTCCTTGGCAAACCCGGTTGCGGACATGGCAAGCGCAACCAGTCCGATCATGATCCTCTTCATTCTTTTCTCCATGTAGTTGAAATAACTGCGTTGGCATTTACCCTTCGAACAGATCGATTCGAAACGGGTGACGACGCCTGATTCGTCGAAACCGGACACCTGCATGACAGCCGCCGAGCCCCCCGCCGTCGGTCGCCATCGGTCGCCGCGCCGCCTCAACCCTGCATTCCTCCACCGCGGCAATGCGACGGCATTGCCGCCAAGCAACGGCAGAGGCAATCATTCGGCGTCTCGTGCGGATTGTATCGATGAAACGACCGGGGCGAATAAATACTGGATAACGCGACGACCAGACGGACGATTTTCCATCCTCTGTTTCGAGGAATAGCGGGCTCTTCCGCCGTGCTTGATTCGGCACACGCAAGCGTGGGCCTTTTCAGATCACCGATTCCGGCTCTATTGTGCCTCATCCGATTGAGCATCCAGAATTTCGACGCGTCGGCTTCATTCGATTACTACGCGACGCATCGAAAATAATCGACCGCATTCCGTGCGATTCCACATATGCGCGTCGAACGTCTTAGCCATACTGGAGATCGGCGCTCACGCGCATGGCACGCCCGACATCAGCCGTCCAAATGGAACTCGCCAAGCCATAATCGGAATCGTTCGCCCACGAGACGACTTCGTCTTCGTCGTCGAATCGGGTAATCGAAACGACGGGGCCAACGACTTCCTTTTGCACGATCTCGTCGGCCTGTAAAGCGCCTGCCAGCACGGTGGGCGCAGACCGCGAATTCACCGCAAACCCTTGTCAGACCGGGCGTGGATGGATTACTGGGGACCCGACCGGATCACCCGGAAAACTTCACAATTCCTTTAACTTTCCGTGAGGACTTCGGTACCGGCCCGTCACTACGCTGTGCGCATGTTTTCAGGATCCGCCACCAGGAGCCCATCATGCACACCCGCCGAACCTTCCTGTTCGCCGGCGCCACCGGCCTCGCGGCACTCGCCGCGCTGACCACCGCGGGCCGCCGCGCGCTGTTCCGCAGCGCCGTCGCCGCGCCGGCCATCGGCGGCTTCGAAGTCGCCCACAGCGACGCCGAATGGCATCGGCTGCTGACGCCCGCGCAGTACGACATCCTGCGCGAAGCCGGCACGGAGCGACCGTACAGCAGCCCGCTCAACGACGAGCACCGGCACGGCACGTTCGCGTGCGCGGGCTGCCAGCTCCCGCTGTTCTCGTCGACGACGAAGTTCGACAGCCACACCGGCTGGCCGAGCTTCTGGGCGCCGCTCGACCACGCGGTCGTCACGAAAACCGACCTGTCGTTCGGGATGATCCGCACCGAAGTGCAATGCCGCCGCTGCGGCGGCCATCTCGGCCACGTGTTCGACGACGGCCCGAAGCCGACCGGCCTGCGCTACTGCATGAACGGCCTCGCGCTCCTGTTCCACCCGACTGCCGCCTGATTCGGCCCCCAAACCTCCGGAGACTGCCCCATGCTGCTCATCGTCCTCGCCTATCTCGGCGGCGTGCTCACGATCCTGAGCCCGTGCATCCTGCCCGTGCTGCCGTTCGTGTTCGCGCGCGCCGACCAGCCGTTCACGCGCACCGGCCTGCCGCTTCTCGTCGGCATGGCGCTCACGTTCGCGTTCGTCGCGACCCTCGCGGCCCTCGGCGGCGGCTGGGTCGCCCAGGCCAACCAGGCCGGCCGCTGGGCCGCGATCGTGCTGCTCGCCGTATTCGGGCTGACGCTGCTGATGCCGCGGCTCGCGGAACACCTGACCCGCCCGCTCGTCGCCGCCGGCAACCGGCTCACCGGTTTCGCGCAGCGCGACGGCCGCGCGGCGGGCCTCGGCTCGTCGTTCCTGCTCGGCATCGCGACCGGATTGCTGTGGGCGCCGTGCGCGGGCCCGATCCTCGGGCTCGTGC
>NZ_JAAGPL010000216.1:0-13622 GCF_017104785.1 Burkholderia sp. Ac-20353
GGCAAACATCGACGTGCGTGGCGGCACCGCGGGCGGTCTTTCGGGCGGCACGGTCAGTCTGCGCGCGCCGCTGCTGAGCAACGGCGAGGTTCCAGTCTCGATTGACAGTAACGCGCAGATCAAGGGCGCACGTGCAACGACACTCGAAGCGTATGCGGTGTGGAGCACGACCGACGCGACGACGGGCGCGCAGCATTTCGACGGGATCGTCGATCCGGCGGGGTGGTATGCCGACAGCGTTGCGGGCGCGGGCAAGCCCGCAATGGTCGCCGGAACCTGGGCCGACCAGAACGGCAATGCGCTGCCGAACCCGACGAGCGCGAGCCAGCTCGTGGACTATCTGACAAACGACTATTTCACGCCGGCACCGGGCGCGGCGAATACCGATCATCAGACGTTCTACGGCTACAAGAGCGGCGACGTGAAGAATGGGCCCGGCACGCTGATGGGTTTCGTCCAGCAGGGTGTTGACAGTGTGGCGGCCCAGTTTGCGGGCACACCCGTCGCGAACTTCCGCGTGGTGCCGGGCATCGAATTGGACAACCCGAATCCGGCGATCAACAACGGCGATATCTCGGTCCTGACGAACTGGAACCTGGGCGCGGGTACGTCGCAGACGAACCTTGCATACCGCTTCAATGGCCAGGCACCTACCGTCACGTTCCGCGCTGAGAATAACGTGAAGGTCAACGCGAGCCTGACGGACGGATTTTTCCAGATCGCCAATCCGGTTTCCGCAGGCGGCAGCATTCCGGTGCCGTCGTTCAGCATGTACGGCAACTTCGGAGCTGTCTCCAGCTTGTACAACGCTGCCGCGGGATCCTACTCCGCGACGGGGACGAGTGGATCTGGCATCGCATACTACGCTGCTGTTAAGCACTTCGTATCGGGGCCTGCCAACATCACTGCGGGCGATCCCGAGGAGTTGCAGGCGTACTATCAGCTTTATACGGAGTACGGACAATTCCTTGACAAGACGCTTCCGAGTCAGGTTGCAAAGTATAGCCAGAGCAACTACAGCTATCTGCAACTCATGTATTTCACCCGGAATGGCCAAGTGTATGCCGGCCAGCCTGCGGCACCTGTAGCGCCACCCGCGCCGGTAGGCCCGGCAGACCTGGTGAGCTATGCGCAAGCGTACCTGAAATACATCGCGCAGTATCCCGCATACATCGAGGCAGTTTATGCTGCCGGCGCCGCTTCCACTCCTTCACCAACGCCTCGGATCACCTTGCCGCAGGCACCAGCAGCCGTGCTCAATATCGTGCCTGTCACGGCGTCGAGCATTCCCATACCGGCACCAACGGACAACACACCTTCGCCGACCGCCACGGCAACTAACCCGCTCCCCCTTCAGGCAGCGTCGCTGGTAAGTGGTACGAGTAGTTCGTTCCGCGTCGTGGCCGGAGGGGACTTGAATAGTGCGAACCCGCTTGCTCTTCAGGCGGCTGGGGTGTTCGGAAATGCAACCGATAGCGGCAACGTGACGCTTGGCGGGCACACGGCGTTCGTGGACAGCAGCAAGCTCACGTTGCTGACACCGACCATGATACGTACTGGCACCGGGTCCATCGATATCGCAGCGGGAAACAACATCGAGCTTCAGGACAACGTCGCGCCGGGCGTCATCTACACAGCGGGTGCGCCAACCGCGGCGCTAGGCGCGCCGGGTGTGGGTAGCACTGCGACGATTGTGAACGGCAATACGTCTCAAGGGCGTCCCCACATACTTGTCTCTCCGAGCGTGAATCCAGACTCGGCTGGCGATATTTCAATTTACGCGCAGGGCGATATCACCGGCGTCGAAAACGTGATCGACCAGACCGGTGCAGTATCGGGCCTGCCGGGCAACAACATCAGCCAGTTCTGGTGGCAATGGATGGAAATCGGCAATCCGACCGGCTCGGTCGGGCTCAGCAAGCCCGTGACGCAGACGGTTCAGACGTCGATCAACTTCGGCGGGTTCGATCAGGGGGTGATGAGCGTCGGCGGTAATGTTTCGGTGACGGCCGGCGGCAACATCACGGACCTGGCGGTGTCGCTGCCCACCACGTGGTATCTCACCAATGCCAATACGGATACTCCGACCGTTAATACGGTCGGCGGTGGCAATCTGTCTGTGCGTGCGGGCGGAAACATCCTGAGCGGTGACTACTTCGTTGCGAAAGGAACCGGAACGATCACTGCGGGCGGGCGGATCGACACGGATGGCGTGAACTACACGACTTACAATCCGAACAATGGCAATGTCGGGCAAACTCCCACTCTGTCGTTGGGACAGGTGGGTACATTGCTGGCGGTACAGGACGGGGTGCTGAACGTCAGTGCGCGCCAAGGGGCGAATATCGGTGGCGTACTGGATCCGTCGTACGCGGCAGCGGCAGCGGCAAGTGCATACAACCAGCAAGCTGACGCTCAGGGCTATTCGTCGACGTCGGAAGTGAATGTGAATGCCGTCACCGGCAACATCGATTTTGGGACGTTGGGTCCAACGTTGGCTGGCGCGAACACCATCTTGCCTGCGAGCCTGAACCTGACTGCTTTCACCGGGGGAATCGCACTCGACTCCGCCAGTACGCTTTATCCGTCGGCCACTGGGCAATTGAACCTGATCGCGGATCAGACGATCAATTTCAGCAACGTGGCAAATGGCCGTCCGACGTTCATCATGTCCGACGCGGATCCGGCGTCGATGCCGTCGCCGACGCAGCCTCAGGCCACGGCCAACCTCCAAGCATCGAGCGCGCTGCACGCCGGCGATACGGCGCCAGCACGCATCTACAGCCTGAACGGCAGTATCGTCAACGGGATACTCGAACCAGCCGGTGCGGGCAACGCAGGCTTCTACGACAAACTGGTCACTGTCGTTGTCGATAAGCCGGCCTTGATTCAGGCGGGGCAGGATATCGTGAATCTGGCGTTCCAGGGGCAGAACCTGCGCAACTCCGACATGACGCGCATTGTGGCCGGACGTGACATTATCGATACGCCGATTCCGCGAAACGGAGGAGGCGCCGTGCCGGCTCTCGTGTTGGGTGGTCCGGGTACGTTCGACGTTGAGGCTGGCCGGAACATCGGTCCGCTGACGAGCCAGGCACAGGAATATACTGCGTTGGGTTCTCAATATCCGACTAGCGGTATAACGACTGGCATTGTGGCCGTTGGCAATGCAAACAATCCGAACCTGCCGCACGAAAGCGCGAACATCAATGTGCTGTTCGGTGTCGGCCCCGGTGTCGATCTGTCGGGATTCGTCTCCACCTATATCGTACCGGGCAGTTCGGTTGCCGGCGTGCCGAGCACCACACCGGCGCTGATCGCGTTCATGCAGCAATACGACGCGGGGCTCGGTGTCGATACGGGGCTGCAGGCGGACAAGCAAGCCGCGCAGGCAAAGGTAGGCCGGTTGACGGTCGACGATGCATGGAAGCAATTCCAGGCGTTGCCGTCATACGTGCAGCAGCTCTTTGCCGAAAAGGTACTGTTCGGCGTGCTGACCCAGGTCGGGAAGGACTACAACAATTCGGCGAGCCCGTATTTCCAGAAGTACGCGCGGGGTTACGAAGCGATCAATACGTTGTTCCCTGCATTGCTTGGCTATACGGCGAACAACCTCGGCGGCGGCGGCAACGGTGTGAACAAGGCCGTGAGCACGGGCGATCTCGACATGCGCAGCACGACGATCCAGACTCAGCAAGGCGGCGACGTTACGATCCTTGGGCCCGGTGGGCAGGCGCTGGTGGGCGGCACGTCGGCGCCGCCTGCGGTCGTCAACGGCAATGGCCAAGTAGTGGCCGGCCCGGGCACGCAGGGCATCCTGACGCTGGAACAGGGGGACATCAACATCTTCACGGACCAGAGCGTATTGCTCGCACAGAGTCGGATCTTCACAGAGCAGGGCGGCAACATGACGATCTGGAGCTCGAACGGGGATATCAACGCCGGCAAGGGTTCGAAGTCGGTGGCCGACACACCGGCACCGCAGTACGTGTGTGATGCGAACCATTACTGTACGGTCGACGCGCGCGGCGAGGTAACCGGGTCAGGTATTGGGACATTGCAGTCCGTGCCGGGGGCGCCACCTGGCAACGCGAACCTAATCGCGCCGCGCGGCACGGTAGACGCGGGAGATGCGGGCATTCGCGTGTCGGGCAACCTGAACGTCGCAGCGCTGCATGTCGCGAACGTCGACAATATCCAGGTGCAGGGCACGTCGATGGGCATTCCGATGGTGCAGGCGGTGAACACTGGCGCGTTGACTGCTGCGAGCTCCGCCGCATCGGCGGCCAGCCAGATGGCGCAGGACATCGTGAAGAACAGTGCGTCGGGTAACGGGCAACGCCGCTGGACGATCTCGGTGCAGGTCGAAGGATTTGGAGACGCCGGGAGCGAGGACATTCGCAAGAAGCGCAAGACGGATCAGATTGGATACGATTCGTCCAATGCTGTTTCGATCTTGGGATTCGGACCGGCGGGGCGGACTCAGCGCGCGGTTCTTGGTAAGGAAGAACAGGAAAGGCTGGGAAAGATCTAGCTGCGGGCACTACCGTTGCGTTGGCATTGATATCGTTGGATCGGGCGATGGATATTGCCGCCCGGCTGGACGGCTGTTCGAACCGGTACTTCATGTCGACAGGTTTTTGCAATTGTACGCGCCGTGTCCCGATTCCTTTCGTGGCACGGCGCGTTCGTTTCAGCAATTGCGACGCAGACTGATTAGCGACCGGCGAAGCTCCCGCATACTGTGGTGTTACCGATGTTCAACTTGGCTCTGTTGCAAACGAGAAAGACATCGTTAATCGCGGTCACGTAGTTCGACGGCACTGTATCGAAGCCATTGCCGCGAAGGATCGCGGCATTGTTGTTGTAATGCAGCGTCAGGAAGTCGACGACAGAAGCGGCCACGGACGGGGTGTTACCGTGGTTCGCATAGCACTGATTGACGAGGATCTGGCTGGTGCCCGAAATCGGGTAGCCCACCGTCGGGTTGCTGGCGTTCGGCACCCACTGTGTCGGGTCAGCCCGATTCGTCGGCAGCGAAACCGCTCCGATGGCCATCGTCGCGTTCTGGTACGTCGGCGTGACGTCGATGCCGGTCGTCGAGTTCCGCAGGCTCGCCACCGACAGGTTGTTCGTCTTGGCCTGTGCGCTGGACTGTGCGAGGAATGTGTTCGTGTAGGCGGGGCTGAGGTAGCTGACGCCCGGACCTAAGAGCGCCAGCAGGCTAGCTGCGACGCCGCCGCTACCCGTCGCGGCAACGAAGTTCGACGGAACGAAGGTGGAGGCGGCGGTGAACTTCCCAGCGAAGTTTTGTGATTCCATGAAGTTGATGTTCGAGTTCGCCGCCACAGTGACACCGTTGCGAACGAAAGGCATCGTGTGGCAGACCTGTGCGCGGTCAGCAGGTCGCTCGCGCCGCTGTTACCAGCTTCATAGACAACCGTAATCGGCTTGTTGATGGTCGAATACTTCGAACCGTTGTCGGGAATCGTCACCGCATTCCAGTCGATGAGCCTGCCTGAGAAAATCCTGCACAGATCGTCGTCGTTCAGCACGACGGTCGGCGTCGTGCTACCCGGCAGCGCCGGGCCCGTACCCGTCGGCGCGTGCACGAGGGGATCGTGATCGGCGTGACGATGTATGGAATCTGGATCAGCGGACCGTTGGTGACGCCGAGGCCGCCCGTCGACGAGTAGGCCGAGACTTGTGCTGACGACAGCGGTGCATCGCTGTTCGCGAAGTCGACCGTGCCCGTCACCGTGATCGTGCCCGAGTTGAACTGCGACGGGTCGTTCTTCAGGAAGGCCGTCTGGCCCTTGCCCGAGCCGACAGAGTAATACTTCACGGTGCCGTCAGCTGCCGGGAACACCGAGATTGCCGAGCCGATCGTCGGAGCGACGAGCCGCCGCCGAGCAGCGACGGAGCGGTTTGCGCCATGGCAGCCGAAGCGCCGAGGGCGGAAATGATGAGAGCGACAGCTTGACGGATTTTGCGCTTGCTGGATTTCATGAGGATGTTCTTGAAAAGACATAAACGGGAATCGCACCGACGCCGCGACCGGAGTGACGTGTCGACCGATGGATGTCTGTAGAGGGAAATACGCGGAATGTAGTCGACGCGCCGGGAGGCAAATGAACGAGTTAAATGAATCGCCCACTACTATGGCAGTGGGTGTCGCGACGATGGCATGACCCTTGGCGACTTTCAAAAAAAAAACGCGCCGCGCCCGATACTTCGAGGGGGCACGGCGCGCCAGTTATGGCCCTTGCGGGCCAAACCGATTAGCGCCCAGCGAGGCTCCCGCAAACCGTGGTGTTGCCGATGTTCAGGTTGGCTCTGGTGCCAGTGAGGAAATCACTGGAAATCGCCGTCGCATAGTTCGACGGCACAGAATCAAAGCCATTGCCGTGAAGGATCGACGCATTGCTGTTGTAATGCAGCGTCAGGAAGTCGACGACCGACGCGGCCACGGACGGGGTGTTACCGTGGTTCGCATAGCACTGGCTGACGATGATCTGGCTGGTACCCGAAATCGGGTAGCCCACCGTCGGGTTGCTGGCGTTCGGCACCCATTGCGTCGGATCGGCCGGATTCGCCGGGAGGGCCACGGTTCCGACCGCCGTCGTCGCGTTCTGGTACGTCGGCGTGATGTCCTTGCCGGTCGTCGTGTTACGCAGGCTCGCCACCGACAGGTTGTTGGTCTGGGCCGGCGAGCTCGACGGTGCCAGGAACGTGTTCGTGTAGTCCGGGCTCAGGTAGGCGATTGCTGCAGTGGTCGTCGTCTTGTAGCCGACCAGTTGAGCCGCAACGCCACCGCTACCCGTTACACCGACGAAGTTCGCCGGGGCGCCGCTCGGGAAAATCGCATCCGCCACGACCGTCGCCGACGAGCCTGCGAAATGTTGCGTTTCGTGGAAGGTGACGCCCGACGCCGTGTTGGACGTATTGCAGACCTGCTGGAGGTGGGCCGTCAGCAGATCCGTCGTGCCGCTGGAGTCAGCGCGATAGACGACCTTGATCGGGGCGTTCAGCGAGTACGTCGCGTTGTTGTCGGGGTTGGTGACCTGGTTCCAGTTCGTCAGCTTGCCCGAGAAGATGCCGCACAGATCGTTGTCGTTCAGCGCGACGGTCGGCGTCGTGCTGCCCGGCAGCGTCGGGCCCGTGCCCGTCGGTGCGTTCACGAGGGGAACCGTGATCGGCGTGACGATGTACGGAATCTGGATCAGCGGACCGTTGGTGACCCCAAGGCCACCCGTCGACGTGTAGGCCGAGACTTGTGCCGACGACAGCGGCGCATCGCTGTTCGCGAAGTCGACCGTACCCGTCACCGTGATCGTGCCCGAGTTGAATTGCGACGGGTCGTTCTTCAGGAAGGCCGTTTGACCCTTGCCCGAGCCGACCGAGTAGTACTTCACCGTGCCGTCAGCGGCCGGGAACACCGAGATTTCCTGCTGGATCGTCGGGTTGACGAGCGACGAGCCACCGCCGAGCAGCGACGGAGCGGTTTGCGCCATGGCAGCCGAAGCGCCGAGGGCGGAAATGATGAGAGCGACAGCTTGACAGATCTTGCGCTTGCTGGATTTCATGAAAATTTCCTTGAACGAAGATAAACGAGAAGCCTGCTGATACTGCGGCCGGAGTTCCGTGTTGACCGCCGAATAACTGTAGGGGGAAATACGGAAATCGCGTGTGAATTTTTCATAACGAATGGTACGGAACATTTTTGCGCGTGAAGCGATTCGCTTATTCCGCTTGATAAAGAGTCGACATAAGACGCGATCACGCCAGAATTCGAATCCAAAATACCGGGAACGGTAGAGCTGGCAACCACGCGCGAGCTGCTCGTGAGCGCTCTGCGGTAAGCCAGGAGCCACGTTTCGCCGTCGATGCGATGCATGTGCCTGCTCGCCTAGCGCGACACCAAGTCGTTTTCATGGCAGATGCTACGGAACATTTCTGTCGCCAGAAATTCTCGGGATCTGTTCTCAAGGTTCCACGCGTAAATATGGAATCAAAAGCGAGATTCGCGATGAATATTTATTGAAGCTGCTTGTCTGGATTGACGAATAAAACAAAGCCAAGAAATAAAATCACCAACAGCGCTAAAGAAAGCACATCAAGGAATAACCGCCCCCGCCCAAAAAGGTAGCCCAACATTCGTCACAAATTTGCTCTACTTCCCTCCTTAGTCTTTCCCGGCACTTCCGTCCGGCACGCATCACGCCGACGGACCCGACCAGCAAACGCGGCCTGCGGGGTGAATGCCGGCGTCCCGATGCGCGCGTCGGGCGCGTTCGCCACAGCCCCCTACCGCCCGTCACCCTGCCCAGATGACACGCACACGCTCCGGATTCAGCCGTCTCTCGTATCGCTGCACGTGGTTGGCTATCGGTCTCCTCGTCATTCGATTCGCACACGCACAGGTCCTGCTGAACTTCGCGAACGCCGACGTGAGCCTGGTCGCGAAGGCGATCGGCGCGGCCACCGACACGACGATCATCGTCGACCCGCGCGTGAAAGGGCAGATCAACCTCGTGTCCGACAACCCGGTCACGAAGGAGCGCGCGCTGAAGAGCCTCGAAGCGTCGCTGCGGATGCAGGGTTTCGCGCTCGTGCGCGATCATGGCGTGCTGAAGGTCGTGCCCGAAGCCGACGCGAAGCTGCAGGGCGGCCCGACCTACGTCGGCAACACGCCGCGCGCGAGCGGCGACCACGTGATCACGCAGGTGTTTCGCTTGCGAAACGAATCGGCGACGAACCTGCTGCCGGTGCTGAAGCCGCTCGTCAGCCCGAACAATGCGATCAGCGCATATCCGAACGACAACTCGATCGTCGTGACCGACTACGCGGACAACGTGCGCCGCATCGCGGAGATCATCAACGGCATCGACGCGGGTGCGTCGCAGAAGGTCGCGGTCGTGCCGCTGCGCCACGAAAGCGCGGTCGATCTCGCGCCGATCGTGCAGAAGATGCTCGACCCGAGCGCGACCGGCAACACCGATGCGACGCTGAAGGTATCGGTGAGCGCGAACCCGCGCCTGAACGCGATCCTGCTGCGCGCGACGGACCCTGGCCGCATCGGCGACGCGAAGGCGCTGATCGCGCAGCTCGACGCGCCGACGCGCGTGCCGGGCAACATGCATGTCGTGCGCCTGCAGAATGCGAACGCGACGGAGCTCGCGAAAGTGCTGCGCGGGATGATGGGGATGGCGGCGGACATGGGCACGTCGTCTTCCGACAAATCGGCGTTCAAGAGTCTCGGCGACCCGGCCGGCAGCACAAGCAAGAGCGGTTCGGGCAGCACGAGCACGTCGACCGGCACGCCGGGTCTGCCGCCGCTGCCGGGCACGACCGACTCCGCGTCAGCTTCGCTGAGCGGCGATCCGGCAACGAGTCGCGGCGGCCTGCTCGCGGGCGCGACGGGCGGCTCGGACACGAGCGCCGGCACGATCCAGGCCGACCCGGCGACGAACTCGCTCGTGATCACCGCGCCCGAGCCCGTCTATCAGAACATCCGCAACGTGATCGACCAGCTCGACCTGCGGCGTGCGCAGGTCTATCTCGAAGCGATGATCGTCGAACTGAGCGCGACGGATGCCGCGAATCTTGGCGTGCAATGGCAGGGCGCGCTGCAGTCGGGCAACGGCAACAACGCGCTGTACGGCAGCACGAACTTCAACACGTCGACGAGCCAGGGCATTGTCAACCTGACCGCGCAAGGCCAGTCGCTCGGGCAGACGCTGTCGAATGCGACGGCCACGACGCTGCTGAACAACGGCATCAACATCGGCCTGCTACACAAGTTCGGCAAGTTCTTCGGGCTCGGCGCGCTGGTGCAGGCGCTCGCGACGGTCAGCAACGCGTCG
The DNA here is from genome assembly GCF_017104785.1 of Burkholderia sp. Ac-20353. Taxonomy (NCBI): domain Bacteria; kingdom Pseudomonadati; phylum Pseudomonadota; class Betaproteobacteria; order Burkholderiales; family Burkholderiaceae; genus Burkholderia; species Burkholderia sp. Ac-20353. The sequence continues at coordinate 9,867 of NZ_JAAGPL010000216.1, forward strand.
ATCCTGTCGTCGCCGAACCTGATCACGCTCGACAACGAGGAGGCGCGCATCGTCGTCGGCGCGAACGTGCCGGTGCAGACGGGTTCGTATTCGACGGCAACCGCGGTGTCGAGCACGGGCGTGAACGCGTTCAACACGTTCGACCGCAAGGACGTCGGCATCGTGCTGCACGTGAAGCCGCAGATCACGAAGGGCGGCGTGATCAAGCTGCAGATCTACTCGGAGGATTCGTCGGTCGACGCGACGTCGGTCAACAACCCGGGCGGCGTGACGATCATCAAGCGCTCGGTGCAGTCGACGGTGCTGTCCGACGACGGCGAGATCATCGTGCTCGGCGGGCTGATTCAGGATAACTACTCGGACGGCAACAACAAGGTGCCGTTTCTCGGCAACCTGCCGCTGATCGGGTCGCTGTTTCGCGCGGAGAGCAAGAACCGCACGAAGACCAACGTGATGGTGTTCCTGCGCCCGGTGATCCTGCCGGACAGCGACACGACTGCGGCCATCTCCGGTGATCGCTATGACATGCTGCAGCAGCAGATGAACGACTACCGGTCGGACAACCGGATCGAGCGCGACCGCGACAGCCCGGCGCTGCCGCCGCGCGCGCCGGGGCCTGCGCAGGGCGCGCCGGCCGCGGGCGGGATCTTCGATTTGAACCGAATGACGCGTCGCGAGCCGGCCGCGCTGGGTGGCGCTGTGCCGCCGAACGCGCGGCCGGGTGGAACGAGCGGAACCGGCGGAATGGGTGGCTCGCGCGATGAACAAGCGCCGCCACTGGTCACTGGCGACTCGCCCGCCATCGACGCGACGAAGGGACGGCCATGAGCACGGACGCGCTGATCGATCCTGTTGCGTCGTCGCCGGCCGCTGCGCGCGCCGATGCAAGGCCGCAAACGCCGACGTTGCCGTACGGCTTCGCGCGGGACGGCCGGATCCTGATCGCGAGCGAAAACGCGCGCGCGCATCCGGACATGCTCGAAGTGTGGGTCAGCGACCGCACGCCGCCTAGCGCGATCGCGGAGGTCGCGCGGCGCGTGGGCCGCATCTCGCTGGTCCGCGTACCCGACGATGAGTTGGTCGACGCGATCAACCACGCCTATGCGCGCCAGGACGGCAGCGCCGCGCAGGTGGTCGGCGAAGTCGAGGGCGAAGTCGACCTGTCGCGGCTGATGCAGGACATCCCCGAAGTAGAGGACTTGCTCGAATCGGAAGACGACGCGCCGATCATCCGGATGATCAACGCACTGCTCACGCAAGCGGCACGCGAGCAAGCGTCGGACATCCACATCGAGCCGTTCGAGAATGCGTCGGTCGTGCGTTTCCGTGTCGACGGCACGCTGCGCGACGTCGTGCGTCCGAAGAAGGCGCTCCACGGCGCGCTGATCTCGCGGATCAAGATCATGGCGCAGCTCGACATCGCCGAGAAGCGTCTGCCGCAGGATGGCCGCATCACGCTGCGAGTCGGCGGCCGGCCGGTCGACGTGCGCGTGTCGACGCTGCCGACCGGGCACGGCGAGCGCGCGGTGCTGCGTCTGCTCGAAAAGGATGCGGCGCGCCTGAACCTCGAGGCGCTCGGGATGGGCCGCGACACGCTCACGCAATTCGACAAGCTGATTGCACGCCCGCACGGCATCGTGCTCGTCACGGGTCCGACCGGCTCGGGCAAGACGACGACGCTGTACGCGTCGATGTCGCGGCTCGAAACCGCGACGACCAACATCATGACCGTCGAAGACCCGATCGAATACGATCTCGGTGGCATCGGCCAGACGCAGGTGAACGAGCGGATCGGGATGACCTTCGCGCGTGCGCTGCGCTCGATTCTGCGTCAGGATCCAGACGTGATCATGATCGGCGAAATCCGCGACCTCGAAACCGCGCAGATCGCGGTGCAGGCATCGCTGACGGGCCACCTCGTGCTCGCGACGCTGCACACGAACGATGCGGCGTCGGCCGTCACACGTCTGACCGACATGGGCGTCGAGCCGTATCTGCTCGCGTCGTCGCTGCTCGGCGTGCTCGCGCAGCGGCTCGTGCGGCAGCTCTGCCCGGTCTGCAAGGAAGAACGCCATGAAGACGGCCGCACCGTGTGGCACCCGGTCGGCTGCGACAAGTGCGGCCATTCGGGCTACGCGGGCCGGCGCGGCGTATACGAACTGCTGATCGTCGACGACGCGATCCGCTCGCTGATCCACCGCAACGCGGCCGACGCGGAGATTCTCGCGACGGGCCGCGCGCAAGGGATGCGCACGCTGCGCGACGACGCGGAGCGCTGGCTCGCGGCCGGCGCGACGTCGCTCGAGGAAGTCGTGCGCGTGACAGGAGGACACTGACATGTCGGCATTCCGCTATGAAGCGATCGATCCCACTGGCCGCACGCTGAAGGGCGTGCTGGAGGCGGACAGCGCACGCGCGGGGCGCAGCCAGCTGCGCACGCAGGGCCTCACGCCGCTCGTCGTCGAGGCAGCCGCGTCGCGCCTGCACGGCGATCGGAACCGACGCCTCGCGCTCGGCCGCAAGCTGTCGCAGCGCGAGCAGGCGATCGTCACGCGCCAGCTTGCGAGCCTGCTCGTCGCCGGGCTGCCGCTCGACGAATCGCTGTCCGTGCTGAGCGAGCAGTCCGAGCGCGACTACGTGCGCGAACTGATGGCGTCGATCCGCGCGGAGGTTGTCGGCGGGCATTCGTTCGCGAATGCGCTCGAGCAGCATCCGCGCGACTTCCCCGACATCTATCGCGCGCTCGTCGCGGCGGGCGAACACACAGGCAAGCTCGGCGTCGTGCTGTCGCGCCTCGCCGACTACATCGAGCAGAGCAATGCACTGAAGCAGAAGATCGTGCTTGCGTTCACGTATCCGGCCGTCGTCACGCTGATCGCGTTCGGCATCGTCACGTTCCTGCTCAGCTACGTGGTGCCGCAAGTAGCGAACGTGTTCACTAGCACGAAGCAGCAGCTACCGTTGCTGACGGTGCTGATGCTCGCGCTGTCGGACTTCGTGCGGCATTGGTGGTGGGCATCGCTCGCCGCGTTCGCAGGGGCGGTAATGGCGATCCGCAAGGTGCTGTCGCAGGCCGCCCCGCGTCTCGCGTTCGACAGCTGGCTGCTTACCGCGCCGCTCGCGGGCAAGCTCGTGCGCGGCTACAACACGGTGCGGTTCGCGAGCACGCTCGGCATTCTGACCGCGGCGGGCGTGCCGATCCTGCGCGCGCTGCAGGCGGCTGGCGAGACGCTGAGCAATCGCGCGATGCACGCGAAGGTCGACGACGCGATCGTGCGCGTGCGCGAAGGCTCGTCGCTGTCGCGCGCGCTCGGCAATACGAAGACGTTTCCGCCGGTGCTCGTGCACCTGATCCGATCAGGCGAAGTGACCGGCGACGTGACGACGATGCTCGACCGTGCGGCGGACGGCGAGTCACGCGAGCTCGAGCGTCGCACGATGTTCCTGACGAGCCTGCTCGAGCCGCTGCTGATTCTCGCGATGGGTGGCGTGGTGCTTGTGATCGTGCTCGCGGTGATGATGCCGATCATCGAGCTGAACAACATGGTGCAGTGACGGGTGCGGCGATGCGGAGATCAGCGCACGAACGCGTTCGGATTTTGCGCGGCGGGGAGCGCGATCTCGTGTTGCAGCCCGTCGCGGTCGACGACGATCGAGCGCGCGCGCACCTCGGCGAGCTTGCCGGCGTCGCCGACGGCGCTGCCGAGCCGCACGACGCGCGCAGCGTCGCCGCCGATGCTGACGATCGCGGCCGCG
>NZ_JAAGPL010000217.1:0-13398 GCF_017104785.1 Burkholderia sp. Ac-20353
GCGGTCGTGCATCTCGCGGCCCGCGCGCACGTCACGCAGGACGACCCCGCGCTGACCTACCAGGTCAACATCGCCGGCACGCGCAACCTGCTCGCCGCGCTCGCGGGCCTCGACCGCCGCCCGTCCGCGGTGCTGCTCGCGAGCAGCGCGAACGTCTACGGCAATTCGACGCCCGGCGTGCTCGACGAAAGCGTCGCGCCGGCGCCCGCGAACGACTACGCGGTCAGCAAGCTCGCGATGGAATATGCGGCGAAGCTCTGGTTCGACCGGCTGCCGATCGTGATCGCGCGCCCGTTCAACTACACGGGCGTCGGCCAGAGCGAAGCGTACCTGCTGCCGAAGCTCGCCGCGCACTACGCGCGCAACGAATCACGCATCTCGCTCGGCAATCTCGACGTGAGCCGCGATTTCTCCGACGTGCGCGACGTGACGGCCGCCTATCTGCGGCTGATCGAAGCCGCCCCCGCCGGCGAGACGTTCAACGTCTGCGCGGAACGCGCGTATTCATTGAAGGAAGTGCTGGCGATGCTGTCGCGCATCGCGGGCTACGTGATCGACGTGACGGTCGACCCGCGCTTCGTGCGGCACAACGAAGTGAAGAGCCTGAGCGGCTCGCGCGACAAGCTGCGGCGCGCGGTGGGCGAACTGCCCGTCACGCCGCTCGACGAGACGCTGCGCTGGATGGTGGACGCGATGCGCGTCATGCCGGTCGTGCACGCCTGACCGGTTCTACCGCGGCCGGCCGGGCGCGTGCCCGGCCTGCCGTCCTGCCCGGCACGATGCCGGCCGGCGTGGCGAGCGCCACGCCGCGATCCGCCGACGGTCTCTACGAACTCGCGCTCAGCGGCCGAGGCCGCGCGCGAGATCGTTGCGCAGGTCGGTCGCGTTCTCGAGACCGACCGCGAGACGGATCAGCCCTTCGGTGATCCCCGCCGCCGCGCGCGCTTCCGGCGTGATGCGTGCGTGCGTGGTCGTCGCCGGATGGGTGATCGTCGTGCGCGTATCGCCGAGGTTGCCGGTGATCGAGATCAGCTTCGTGCTGTCGATCACGCGCCATGCATTCGCGCGCTGCTGCTCCCGCGTGTCGCCCTTCAGCTCGAACGACACGATCGCACCGCCCGCCTTCTGCTGCCGCTTCGCGAGTTCATGCTGCGGATGCGATTCGAGGCCCGGATAGAACACGCGCGCGACGGCCGGATGCGAATCGAGCCACTGCGCGATTTCCAGCGCGTTCGCCGACTGGCGCTCGACGCGCAGCGACAGCGTCTCCATCCCCTTGAGCAGCACCCACGCGTTGAACGCGGACAGCGTCGGCCCCGCGCTGCGCACGAACGGGAACACCTTGCCCATGATGAATTCCTTCGAGCCGACCAGCGCGCCGCCGAGCACGCGGCCCTGGCCGTCGAGGAACTTCGTCGCCGAGTGCATCACGACGTCCGCGCCGAGCTTCAGCGGCTGCTGCAGCACCGGGCTGCAGAAACAGTTGTCGACGACGAACAGCGCCTTCGCACCCTTCGCAATCCTGCCGATCGCCTCGATGTCGGCGAGCTCCGTCAGCGGGTTCGACGGCGTCTCGAGGAAGAACATCTTCGTGTTCGGACGCACCGCTTCCTGCCACGCGTTCAGGTCGGTCGGATCGACGAAGGTCGTCTCGATGCCGAACTTGCTGAAGATCTGCGAGAACATGCCGAGCGTCGAGCCGAACAGGCTGCGCGAGCTGACGAGGTGGTCGCCGGCCTGCAGCGCGGCCATCACGACCGACATGATCGCCGCCATCCCCGATGCGGTCGCAATGCACGCCTCGCCGCCCTCGAGCGCCGCGAGACGCTCCTGGAACATCGTCACGGTCGGGTTCGTGAAGCGCGAATACGTGAAATAGTCTTCCGAGTTCGCGAAGCGCTCGGCCGCTTCGGCCGCGCTCTTGAAGCAGAAGCTCGACGTGAGGAACAGCGCTTCCGAATGCTCGTTGAAGTCGCTGCGCAGCGTGCCTGCGCGCACGGCAAGCGTATCGAAGTTGAGGGAGTCGTCCATGTTCCGTTTTCCGTTTTCGATGTCCGTGCTGCGCCGCACGGACCAGACCAAACAAAAAAGCCCGCTATGCGTCGGCATCAGCGGGCTTCGGTGCGGTACGACAGCGGTCGACTCGGGCCGGCTGCCGCCGGCCTTCGCTTTAGCTGTTTTGGGAAGTCGCCCCGCGTCCGCAAGCTGATATCAAATCGACGCAAGGCCACATCCTATCACGCCTCTACGACAGCGTGTGTCGGCGTCACTCGACCGACAATTGCAGGTTCATCTGCGAACGGGCTGCGTCGCCGCTCGTGTCGCGATCGGCCTGCGACGCCGGCGCGAGACGCGCGCGCTCGATCGAATCGAGATACTCGGGCGTCACGTTGCCGGTGATGTAATTGCCGTCGAAGCACGACGCCTCGAAGCCCTCGAGCTTCGGGTTGATGTCGCGCACCGCGCGGCGCAGATCGTCGACGTCCTGGTAGATCAGGTAGTCGGCGCCGATGATCTTCGCGACTTCGTCGTCGGTGCGGCCATGCGCGACGAGTTCACCGCGCGTCGGCATGTCGATGCCGTACACGTTCGGGAACTTCACGGGCGGCGCCGCCGACGCGAAGATCACCGACTTCGCGCCCGCATCGCGCGCCATCTGCACGATTTCATGCGACGTCGTGCCGCGCACGATCGAATCGTCGACGATCAGCACGTGCTTGCCCTTGAACTCGATGCCCATCGCGTTGAGCTTCTGGCGCACCGACTTCTTGCGCACGGCCTGGCCCGGCATGATGAACGTGCGGCCGACGTAGCGGTTCTTGAAGAAACCCTCGCGATACTCGACGCCGAGCTTCGCGGCGACCTGCATCGCGGCCGGCCGCGACGAATCGGGAATCGGCATCACGACGTCGATCGGCACGTTCGGCAGCTCGCGCTTGATCTTCTCGGCGAGATAGTCGCCCATGCGCAGCCGCACGTTGTAGACGGGCACGCCGTCGAGGCACGAATCCGGACGCGCGAGGTACACATACTCGAACATGCACGGGTTGAGGCTCGGCGCGTCAGCGCATTGCTGGCTGTGGAAATTACCGGTGTTGTCGATGAAGACCGCTTCGCCCGGCTTCACGTCGCGGACGAATTCGAAGCCGATGCCCTCGACCGCGACCGATTCCGACGCGAGCATCCACTCGGTGCCGTGCTCGGTCTCGAGCTTGCCGATGCAGAGCGGGCGGATGCCGAACGGATCGCGGAATGCGAGCAGGCCGTGGCCGGCGATCAGCGACACGATCGCGTACGAACCCTCGACGCGGCGGTGCACGCCGGCGACCGCCTTGAACAGCGCGGTCGGGTCGAGCTCGAGGCCCGTCGTCGACAGCTGCAGCTCGTGTGCGAACACGTTGAGCAGCACCTCGCTGTCGGAATTGGTGTTGATGTGCCGGCGGTCGATCCGGAACATCTCGTCCTTCAGCTGCTTCCAGTTCGTCAGGTTGCCGTTGTGCGCGAGGATGATCCCGAACGGCGCATTCACGTAGAACGGCTGCGCTTCCGCCTCGCTCGACGCCGAACCGGCCGTCGGGTAACGCACCTGGCCGATCCCGGCCGTGCCTGGCAGGCTGCGCATGTTGCGCGTGCGGAACACGTCGCGCACCATGCCGTTCGCCTTGTACATGTGGAAATTGCTGCCGTCCGCCGTCGCGATGCCCGCCGCGTCCTGACCGCGATGCTGCAGCAGCAGCAGGCTGTCATAGATCAGCTGGTTGACCGGGGATTGGGAGATAACGCCTACGATGCCGCACATGGCATGTCCTTCAAGATGACAAAAACGGTTCCTTCCTGCGCCGGCCGCACGCTCATACGCGCACGTACTGGGCCATGCCGTCGGGCAGGAGCGACTTCAGCTCGTGCACGCCCTGTTCGGCGGCGGGACGCAAAAGCGCATTGCGCCAGAATTCCTGTTTGGGCAGCTCGGTCAGCCCGGCTGCCGCGACCAGCAGTACCACGAGCACCGCGCCACGCACGAGCCCGAACATCATGCCGAGCGACCGGTCGATGCCGCCGAGGCCCGTCACCTGCGCGATCCGCGACAGCAGCGCGTTCGCGACGCCGGCAACGAACACGACGCCGATCACGAGCAGCGCGAACGAGAGCACCCACTGCGTCAGCGCGCCGCCTGGCCAGGTCGCCGGCACGTACGGCACGACATACCCGACGTAGCGGCTCGCGATCACGATCGCCGCGATCCAGCCGATCAGCCCGAAAATCTCCGACACGAAGCCGCGCCACGCACCGCGCAGCGCCGACAACACGATCACCGCCAATACAGCGTAGTCGAAAGCAGTCAGCATTGCGCGTTACTGGGTCAACCCGGCTTCGCGCACTTTCGCGATCGCCGCGGACGCCGCCGCGCGATCCGCGAACGGACCCGCACGCAGCTGCGCAGCCGTGCTGCCGTCAGCCTGCTTGCGATGCTCGACATATGCGGGCACGCCCGCCGATTTCAACTTCGTTGCCCATGCGCGAGCCGTCGCGTCGTCCTTGAACGACCCGAGCTGCACCGCGAACCGCGCACCGGCCGGCGACGATGGCGTCGCGTCGCTGCCGTCCGCGCCAGCCGTGTTCGCGACGGGCGCAGGTGCGGGCTTCGGCGCGGCCGGCTTGGGCGCGGCTTTCGGCGCGACGCTTGCCGTCGTCGTGGTGTCGGGGTTTGCGGCCGGCTTCTCAGCCTGGTTCGCTGCCGGCTTCTCGGCCAGGTTCGCAGCCGGGTTCGCCGCGGGCTTGCCGGCGTCCTTCGCTGCCAGTGCGGCCGCAGGCGCCGCGGCCACAGCCGTGTCGGACGATGCGGACGGCTCGTCGTGCGCGACGCCCGCCTGCACGTCGGACGCGTCCTCGTCACGCGGCGCGGCCGCCTGATGCGACGGCCGGTTCGGGATGTCGATCGAGATGTCGTCGGTCACCGGCTTCGGGTGCGAGTCGAGCACCATCGGCAGCACGATGACGGCGGCCACCACGAGCGCGATCGCGCCAACGAGGCGCCGGCGCGCGCGTTGCTTTTCTGGAAGGGTCGGATCGAGGAGCAGTGCGTCCGCTTCCGGACGCTGCTCGGTGCGGCGCGAGCGTCGTTCGACGCGCTCGGTACGCTCTGTACGCTCGTTGCGTACGTTCCGGGAGGCCCCGGTACGACCGCCGCGCCGGGTGGGCGCGTCGTCGTCTTTTTTGCCGAACGAGAAAATTCCCATGAATGGCTGAGTCCGAAACTGCCCGTCAGTCAGTGTTGCTGCGATTTACGATAGGCCATCACGCCGGCTACCGTATGGAAACTGCCGAAAACCACGATTCTATCATTCTCGGATGCTCTTTTTAGTGCATCGCGAAACGCATCGGCCGGCGACGTGTAGCGGGCGATGCTGGAATCGGGGCCATTCTCGACGCCCGCCTTGTGCAGCGCGGCTTCGAGCTGCTCGGCGCTCGCCGCGCGCGGCAGCGGCAGGTCCGTCACGCACCAGTGGTCGATCTCGCCCTTCAGGTGGTGCAGCACGCCATCGATGTCCTTGTCGTGCATCGCGCCGAACACCGCGTACGTATACGGGAAGAAGCCCATGTTGCCGAGGTTCTGCGCGAGCACGGCCGATGCATGCGGATTGTGCGCGACGTCGAGCACGATCGCGGGCTTGCCCGGCAGCACCTGGAAGCGCCCCGGCAGCTCGACGTTCGCGAGCCCGAGCCGGATGTCCTGCGCCGACACCGGCAGCACCGCGCGCAGCGATTCGAGCGCGGCGAGCGCGGCCGACGCATTGATCAGCTGGTTCGCGCCGCGCAGCGCCGGATACGCGAGCGCCGGATAGCGCTTGTCGCGGCCGAGGTAGCTCCACTGCTGGCGCTCCGTGCCGGGCTGCGCCTCGCAGCGGAAATCGCGGCCGACGAGCCACAGATCCGCGCCGATCGCATCGGCGTGGTCGATCAGCGTTTGCGGCGCGGCCGGATCGCCGCAGATCGCGGGCTTGCCCGACCGGAAGATCCCCGCCTTCTCGAACGCGATCTTCTCGCGCGTGTCGCCGAGGTATTCGGTGTGGTCGATGTCGATGCTCGTGACGATCGCGCAATCGGCATCGATGATGTTCACCGCGTCGAGGCGGCCGCCGAGGCCGACTTCGAGGATCACCGCATCGAGCCCGCGCGACGCGAACAGGTGCAGGATCGCGAGCGTCGTGAATTCGAAATACGTGAGCGACACGGGCTCGGGCAGCGCATTGCGCGCGGCCTCGACGGCCTCGAAGTGCGGCAGCAGCTCGTCGTCGCCGACCATCTCGCCGTTCACCCGCGCGCGCTCGTTGAACGTGAGCAGGTGCGGCGACGTGTGGCAGCCGACCTTGTAGCCGGCACGCACGAGGATCGTCTCGAGAAACGCGCAGGTCGAGCCCTTGCCGTTGGTGCCGCCGACCGTGATCACGGGGCACGCGAATTCGAGCTGCAGCGCCGCCTTGACCTTGCCGATACGGGTGAGGCCCATGTCGATGCCGACCGGGTGCGCGCGCTCGAGATGCGAAAGCCACGCGTCGAGAGTGGGAAAAGTGCTCATCGTATGAATACGTGAATCGGTACCGCCACTACGCCAAAAAACGAAGCGCGCCGCCTGGCGGATAAGCCAGGCGACGCGCGCGGTTCAAAGTCCTGTCCCTGCGAGCCCTGCGCCGATCAGGCCAGCGCGTCGGCCGGCTGACGCTGCAGCAGCGCGAGCAGTTGCGCGATCTCGTCGCGCATCTTGCGGCGGTCGACGATCATGTCGATCGCGCCCGTCTTCAGCAGGAATTCCGCGCGCTGGAAACCTTCCGGCAGCTTCTCGCGCACCGTCTGCTCGATCACGCGCGGGCCGGCGAAGCCGATCAGCGCCTTCGGCTCGGCGATCACGACGTCGCCGAGGAACGCGAAGCTCGCCGACACGCCGCCCATCGTCGGGTCGGTCAGCACCGAAATGAACGGCAGCTTGGCTTCCGCGAGCTTGGTCAGCATCGCGGTGGTCTTCGCCATCTGCATCAGCGACAGCAGGCTTTCCTGCATCCGCGCGCCGCCCGAAGCGGTGAAGCAGATGAACGGCACGTGCTGCTCGAGCGCGTTCTGCGCGCCGCGCGCGAAGCGCTCGCCAACCACCGAGCCCATCGAGCCGCCCATGAACGAGAACTCGAAGCAGGCAGCCACGACCGGCAGCGTGTGGATCGCACCGCCCATCACCACCATCGCGTCGGTCTCGCCCGTCTCGTCCATCGCTTCCTTCAGACGATCGGGATACTTGCGGCTGTCCTTGAACTTCAGCGTGTCGACCGGCACGATTTCCTGGCCGATTTCATAGCGGCCTTCCGGATCGAGCAGCCCGTCGAGGCGCTCGCGCGCGCCGATGCGCATGTGGTGATCGCACTTCGGGCACACGTGCAGGTTCGCGTCCACGTCATTGCGATACAGCACGGCCTCGCAGGACGGGCACTTGACCCACAGTCCCTCCGGAATGCCCTTGCGGCTTTTCGGGTCGGTCTGCTTGATCTTCGGCGGCAGCAGTTTGTCGAGCCAGCTCATCGTATGGTTTCCTGTTCCGTCGCAGGCCGGGCAACATGCACCCGGGCCTGCTTTCATCTGTTGTTTATGCGGCCGTCTTGCCCGCGCCGTCCAGCGCGGCGCGCAGCTCGGCGATGAACGCCTTCAGCGCGGCGACGGCGCCGTCCGGCGCGGCGCTCTCGAGGAGCTGCACCAGACGGCTGCCGATCACGACGGCGTCCGACACTTCGGCCACCGCGCGCGCCGTTTCGGCGTCGCGGATCCCGAAGCCGACGCCCACCGGAACCGGCACACGCGACTTGATGGCCGGGATTTTACCCGCAATGCTCGAAACATCCAGATTTCCGGCACCGGTCACGCCCTTCAGCGACACGTAATACACGTAGCCGCTCGCGATCTTGCCGACGTCCGCGATGCGTTCGTCGGTCGACGTCGGCGCGAGCAGGAAGATCGGATCGATCTGCGCGGCGCGCATTTTTTCCGCGAACACGCCTGCTTCTTCCGGCGGATAGTCGACGACGAGCACGCCGTCGACACCGGCCGCATGCGCTTGCGTCGCGAATGCATCGACACCCATCCGCTCGATCGGATTCGCATAGCCCATCAGCACGACGGGGGTTTTCTGGTTGGTCTCGCGGAAGCGCTTCACGTCGGCGAGCACGCTCTTCAACGTGACGCCGCGCGCAAGCGCACGTTCGGACGAGCGCTGGATCACGGGGCCGTCGGCCATCGGGTCCGAGAACGGCACGCCGAGCTCGATCACGTCCGCGCCGCCTTCGGCGAGCGCGTGCATGAAGTCGACGGTCTTCGCGGGGTCCGGATCGCCCGCGGTAATGAACGGGATCAGGCCCTTGCGGCCTTGTTCGGCGAGTGCGGCGAAGGTCTGCTGGATACGGGACATGGCAATTTTCCTGAATGCGTTGGCGAGATGGCGGCGCGTCTCACGCGCACGCCTGCGCAGCGAGCGCGGCAATGCGCTCGTGCGCGATCGCGCAATAACTTTCGTTGATCTCGTAGCCGACGAAGTCGCGCCCCTGCCGTGCGCAGGCCACCGCGGTCGTGCCGCTGCCCATGAACGGATCGAGCACGCGGCCGCCCGGCGGGCAGCTTGCGAGCACCATTCGCTCGATGATTTCCAGCGGCTTCTGGGTCGGATGATCGACGCGCTCCGCGTGCTGCCGGTGCAGGCGCGAGACCGACCAGACGTCCTTCGGGTTGTAGCCCATCTCCAGCCACTTGCTGCCTTCGAACAGCTTGCGCGAGCGGGCCTTCTTCGTGTCGGCGTCGTACGGAATGCGGACCGGATCGAGATCGAAGTAATACGCCCTGGAAACCGCGAAAAAGCCGATGTTGTCGTGCACCGACGTGAAACGGCGCGTCGTGCCGCCCATGCTCGGCACGCGCCGGTCCCAGATGATCTCGTTGATCATCGTGAGCTGCGTCTTCAGGAAACTGAAGATTTCCGGCGCGTACTGCCACGTGCAGAAGATATACATCGACCCGCTCGGCTTCAGCTTCGGAATCGCGAGCTCGAGCCACTCGCGCGTCCACGCGAGAAAATCGTCGCCCGAACGCTTGTCCGAGTCGTTGCCGTAGTCCTTGCCGAGCCCGTATGGCGGATCGGCGACGATCAGGTCGATCGACGCGTCCGGCAGGTGCGCGGCTTCGGTCATGAAATCGCGGTTGTGCAATTCGATGCCGGCACGCAGCGCGCGCGGCGCCGCGACGGCGGCTTGCACCGCCTCCGCTTCGCTCGCGGCGCCGCCCGCCGGCTCTTCGATCAGGTCACGCATCGGTCGGGGTCAGAGTTCGATGCCCGATCGCTCGGCGACCGTGTGCATGTCCTTGTCGCCGCGGCCCGACAGGTTGACGAGCAGGATCTTGTCCTTCGGCAGCGTCGGCGCGAGCTTCACGCCGTATGCGATCGCATGGCTCGATTCGAGCGCGGGGATGATCCCCTCGATCCGGCAGCAGTCGTGAAACGCCTTCAGCGCTTCTTCGTCGGTGATGCCGACGTACTGTGCGCGGCCGCTGTCCTTCAGCCAAGCGTGCTCGGGGCCGACGCCCGGATAGTCGAGGCCCGCCGACACCGAATGCGTCTCGATGATCTGGCCGTCGTCGTCCTGCAGCAGGTACGTGCGGTTGCCGTGCAGCACGCCCGGGCTGCCGGCGATCAGCGACGCCGCATGATGGCCCGTGTCGATCCCGTCACCCGCCGCTTCGACGCCGATCAGCTGCACCGACGTGTCGTCGATGTACGGATAGAAGATGCCCATCGCGTTCGAGCCGCCGCCGACACACGCGATCACCGCGTCCGGCTGCCGGCCTGCGAGTTCCGGCATCTGCACCTTGCATTCGTCGCCGATCACACGCTGGAAGTCGCGCACCATCATCGGATACGGGTGCGGGCCCGCGACCGTGCCGATGATGTAGAACGTGTTCTCGATGTTCGTGACCCAGTCGCGCATCGCTTCGTTCAACGCGTCCTTCAGCGTACGCGAGCCCGATTCGACCGGCACGACCGTCGCGCCGAGCAGCTTCATCCGGTACACGTTGGCCGCCTGGCGGCGCACGTCTTCCGAGCCCATGTAGACGACGCATTCCATCCCGAAGCGCGCGCAGATCGTCGCGGTCGCGACGCCGTGCTGGCCCGCGCCCGTCTCGGCGATCACGCGCTTCTTGCCCATCCGCTTCGCGAGCAGCGCCTGGCCGATCACGTTGTTGATCTTGTGCGCGCCGGTGTGGTTCAGGTCTTCGCGCTTCAGGTAGATCTGCGCGCCGCCGAGCGTGTCGCTCCAGCGTTGCGCGTGGTAGATCGGCGACGGACGGCCGACGAAGTGCTTCAGCTCGCGCTCGAATTCGGCGACGAAGTCGGGATCGTTCTGGAATTTCGCATACGCTGCGCGCAGTTCGTCCAGCGCGTGAATCAGCGTTTCGGCGACGAACGTGCCGCCATACGGGCCGAAGTGGCCGCGATCATCAGGAAGGTTGTACATGGTGTCACTCTCGATCGGTCGGTGCGCCCCACTTCGGGGCCGCACCGGCTTGCATCACTTGGCGTCCGCTTCGCGCACCGCGCGCACGAACGCCGCCATCCGGGCGTGATCCTTCACGCCCTTGGCGCCCTCCACTTCGATGCCGCTGGAGACATCGACCGCAAACGGGCGCAGCTGACGGATCGCATCACCGACGTTTTGCGCGTTCAAGCCACCACTCAAAACGGCCCGATGCGCGAGCTCTGCGGGAATAAGTGACCAATCGAAGACCTTGCCGCTGCCGCCGTAGTCCGGCACGAGGGTGTCGAACAGGAGGCCGCGCGCTTTCGAATAATGAAGACCCGATTCTACCAAATCGGCCGATTGCGTCGAGGGGCCGACGCGCACCGCGCGAAGCCACGGCAGCCGTGCCGCGCGGCCCAGTGCGTCGCATTGCTCGGGCGTCTCGTCGCCATGGAATTGCAGCAGCGTGAGCGGCACGTCGCGCACGACGGCCTCGATCTCGTCGACGGTCGCGTTCACGAACAGGCCGACGACCGACACGAACGGCGGCGCGAGGCGCGCGAGCTCGGCGGCCTGCGCGATCGTCACCGCGCGTGGGCTCTTCGGATAGAACACGAGGCCGATCGCGTCGGCGCCGAGCGCCGCCGCGTGCAGCACGTCCTCGGGCTTCGACAGGCCGCACAGCTTGATGCGCGTGCGCGGCGGCAGGCCGGCCGGTGCGGCGGCGGGAGCGGGAGAAAGCGCGTTGTCGGTCATGTTTGTGGATCCAGATCAGCCCAGACGCCGCTCCACGGCACGCTGCCGAGCTGCGCGGGCGGGACGGCGAATTCCGCAGGATAGCCGACATGGGCCAGATACAGCCCGTCTGCCATGAAGGTGGGCGCCGCGCGGTTGCGGTCGCGACCGGCCAGCACGTCCGCGAGCCATTCCGCCGGATAGCGGCCGCGCCCGACCGCGACGAGGCAGCCCATCAGGTTGCGCACCATGTGGTGCAGGAACGCGTTTGCGCGGAACCGGAAATGGATGAAGTGCCCCGCGCGCCGGATGTCGATCTGGTAAAGGTGCTTGACCGGCGTCTTCGACTGGCATTCCGACGAGCGGAACGCCGAGAAGTCGTGCTCGCCAATCAGGTGCGCGGCGGCTTCGCGCATCGCGTCGTCGTCGAGCGGCGTGTGGATCCAGCCCGCGCGCTCGGCCAGCATCGGCGAGCGCACCGGATGCACGTACAGCGCGTAGTAATAGGTCCGCTCGAACGCCGAGAAGCGCGCATGGAACGCGTCCGGCATCGGCTTCGCCCACTGCACCGCGACCGTCGACGGCAGGAACGCATTGGTACCGCGAACCCACGAGAAATCCGTGCGGTCCAGGTCGGTATCGAAATGCACGACCTGCCCGAGGCCGTGCACGCCGGTGTCGGTCCGCCCCGCCACCGTCGTGTGCAGTGGCGTCTGGCCGAATTCGGCCAGCGCGCGCTCGAGCGCGTCCTGCACGGTCTTGCCGTGCGGCTGCGACTGCCAGCCGCAGAACGCCGCGCCGTCGTATTGGATGCCCAGCGCGATCCGCATTACGCTTCGTCCGCCAGTTTCGCCAGCAGCGCGCGCGCATCGTCGCGCGTCGCGGCATCGTTCGCGTCGACGACTTCCTCGAGCAGCGTCCGCGCGCCGGACAGATCGCCCAGTTCGACGTACTCGTGCGCGAGATCGAGCTTGTTGCGCGCGATGCGCACGAGTTCTTCCGGCGTCAGCGCCGGGAGAACCGCGCCGGCCGCGGCCGGCAGGTCGAGATCGAAATCGAGCTTCAGCGCGCCGAATTGCGCGCCGCCGAGCGGCGCAAGCGTCGGCGCCACCGCCGGGGCCGGGGCCCCGGCTTGACCGGACGGCGCGTCGTCCGCGTCCCATTCGAGGTCGTCCTCGTGGTCGGCCTGGTTTTCCGGGGTCGGATGCGAAGCACCAATTGGCGGGCGTGGGGCGGCTTGACCGTTAGTTGCGAATACTGCGCTAACAGGAAGGTCGTCCGATCCCGGTGCGTCATGGGCCGGCGCAGAGGACACGCCCGGCGTGCGCGGCGGCAGCGGCATGTCGAGGCTGTTCAGCGCAGTGATCGCGCTCTGCATCATCGCCTGCTGCGAGTCGGCCGCCGACGGGGCAGCCAGCGCAGGTTGCGGCGCAGGTTGCGCAGCCGGCGTCGACGTGACGTCGACCGGCAAGCTCACGGCGGCATCCGCCGCGCCCGGCACCGCCTCGTGTGCCGCGCGATCGTCACGCTGCGGCTCGACAGCCGGCACCGAGGGCTCTGCTTCTTGCGTGTCGTGCGCTTCGTCGACCGGCAGGCTGGCGGCGGCATCCGCCGTGCCCGGCACTGCCTCGCGTGCCGCGCGATCGTCACGCTGCGGCTCGACAGCCGGCACCGAGGGCTCTACTTCTCGCGTGTCGTGCACGTCGTGCGCTTCGTGCGGCGTTTCATGCGTTTCATGCGTTTCATGCGTTTCATGCGTTTCATGCGCTTCATGCGCTTCGTGCGCTTCGTGCGCTTCCGCCGCCTCCGCTGCCGCGGCCGTCGCGACCGCCAGATACACATCCGCCGCCGCGTCGCGCGACACCGGCATTTCCGGCTGGATCGGCAATTCCGGCGCGGCGGACGGCGTCATGTCGTCCGCGCCGGATGCGCCCGTTGCAGCCGCCGCAGCCGTCGTGGCCGCAACGGCGTCGCGCCGGGCCTTCCGGCGCTTGCGCCACATGAAGCCTGCGATCAGCACCACTGCGGCCGCACCGCCAGTGGAAACCGCACGCCAATCGATCTGCGCGGCGGCGCCCGTCGTCGACGGCGCGGCAACAGGCTCGGCAGCCGCGGCAGG
>NZ_JAAGPL010000218.1:0-13536 GCF_017104785.1 Burkholderia sp. Ac-20353
TAGATCCGGCCCGGCACCGCGGTCTGGCCCGGCGCCTGGTTCGACACGACCGACGGCGTATAGGCCGTCACCGACACCTTCGAACCCGGCGCCTCGATCAGCGAACCACCCTGGAACCAGACGGAGCCGGCCGTCATCGTGACGCCGCCGGGCGTGAAGGTCGTACCCGGCGTCGACGTCGCGGTCTGGCCATTGTTGTCCGGCAGCACCGCCGTCACCGATCCCGGCCCGAAGCTCAGCAAACCGGCTCGGCCCACGTCGTAGACTCCGCTCAAGACCTGACCCGGATACGGCGTGCCGACAGGACTGTTCGACGCATACTCGTCGGCCGTCGAGATCGAGATCGTGCCCGGCGTGTTCACGCTCGTCGTCACGCCCACCACGCCGTTCTGCGCAACGCGGCTGCCCAGCAGGTTCACGTTGCCGCGAGCGGCCTGCACGATGCCCGTATTGGTCAATGTGCCGGCCGGCGTCACGTCGATCGTTCCACCGGTTTGCAGGTCCGGCGTGACGATCTGCCCGCTCAACTCCGGCAGCAGGACCTGCGGATTGTTCGCTGCGAACGAATTAGGCCGGAGACTGACACCCACGCCCGCCGCGAGCACGACCTGCCCGGCCGTTGCCGTGATGCTGCCGCCATTCGTTACGTTCGGTGCCGCCACCAGCACAAAGCCGCCGTCGCTCGCCGTGCCGTTGGTGTGCGTCGTGATCGAGGCGCCCGGCTCGATCGTGATGTCGCCCGGCGCCTGATACGCGCCGATCAGCAGCGCCTGGTTGCCAAGCCCGAGCACTTCGTTCGGCTTGCCCGCCGAACCCACCACGCCCGTCGAACTTCCCGACTCCGGATACGCGAGCCCGCCCGTCGTGCCGGCCGGCAGGCTCAGGAACTGCTGGTTGCTCGCGGCGATCCCGTCGGGCGTCGGCATCAGCTGGTTCTTCATGTCGAGCAGGTTCAGCGACGACGCGACCAGCGAGTGCACGTTCACCTGCGACCCCGCGCCGAACAGCACGCCGTTGCGGTTGATCACATACACCGCGCCCTGCGCGGTGACGTTGCCGAGAATCTGGCTCGGCTGTCCGCTCGGATCGTTGATCCGGTTCAGCACTGCCCAGTTGTTCGCGCCGTTCGTCTGCTTGCCTGCCGACTGGTCGAAATTCAGCGTCGTCTGCCGGCCGACGTTCATCGTCTCCCATGTCAGCACCGCGTTCTGTCCGGTCTGCTTCACGTCGACGTTCACGTGGCCGCTGCTGTCCACCGTCTGCTGCGGCTCGTTCGCGTTGACCCACAGCAGCGGATTGGTCGCGTCGGTGTTCTGGCTGACCCGGTCGCCCTTGTCGTTCGTTACGAAGGTGATGCCCGCAGCCACTTGCAGTCCGCCCGGCACCAAGCCATTCGGCACGGTCGACGGCAGCCCGGCCGCAGCCGCGGCCGCACTCTGCTGCGCGGCGATCTGCGCGGCAACCGCCTGCGCCGCATGCCCGAGGTTACGGATCGACGGCTGGCTCGCCTGCAGTGCCTGCTGCGCCGACACGCCGAGGTTCGGCATGCCCGGCACGCCACCAACGCCTCCCGCGCCGCCACCCGACGCGCGCGCCGTCGCCTGCCCGAGATTCATGATGCCGGCCGCCTGCGCGTGCGCGGCGACACCCGCCGCGAGCATCAGCACCACAGCATGATGGAGCGGCCGAAGCCGCAGCAAAAACGCTTCCTGAGCGACCCTGGCTGCGCCCGACTGCTGGCTGGTACGACCGCTGCTTTCCGACACCCGCGATGGCATAACGAACCCGATTTGGTTAGGCAAACGACAACGAATGGATGGCCAGTTCGAGGACAGGCAGCCCTCCGCCTCGCACGGGACGAGCAGCGGATACCGGCGTGCGTGCGCAAACGCACGCGCCGATACCGGGCAGGCTCGGGAGCACGAGGCCGGAACTGGACGACTCATTTACGATGACGCGCGAGAATCCGGATACCGCAAGAGATCGCGAAATGGCGTTGCGAGAACGGCGGCCGTCCGGACGCGCGCAGCCCTGACCCGCAGCCTCTCATCCGCGTGTTGCACGCGCGCGATGCGAGGCGCCGGAATTCACGGCCTCATGGGAGATGACGGGTGACGCGCGGTATACCGCAAGCGCGTGGCCTGCTGGTGCCGCCAGCGGACAGACGGGCGCGCGTCAGGTGAGAACGACGATGCCGCCGGGGAGCCGCGTGATGCGCGCGCCGTATGCCTGGCTCAGCGTATCGATCAGCGCATCGAGGCGGGCAATCGGCGCCTGCGCGGCCACGCTCGTGCGGCCCAACGACGCGTTCCTGAGTACCACCCGCCCGGGGCGATAGCGGTTGATTTCGTCGATGACCTGCGCGAGCGGCACGCCGTCGAACACGAGCATCCCGCGGCGCCACGCAACGACCGCGGCGGGATCGACAGTGGAAACGGGATGGACGACCCGGTCGTCATAAACGAGCTGCTGCGCGGCCGACAACGTCAGGCGGGTGTGCGGATGCTCGAACGCGACCGAGCCGGACACGCAGGTGACACAGACCTGTCCGTCGCCGCCGCGACGGACGTCGAACCGGGCCCGCGTCGCGAGCATCCGGCCACGGCCTGCGACGACGACGAACCCGCCTGTGGAAGCCGGCGCGCGCGCCGACGGCTCGGCGACGATCTCCGCCTCGCCGGCCAGCAGGTCGATCCCGCGGTGCGGCGCGGATCCGGACGACACGCGCAGCGCATCGATCCGCGTCTGCGCGCTCATCGCGACCGTCACCCCTTCGCCGACGGCGATCTGGCGTTGCTCGCCGGTGCCCGTCCGATAGTCGGCGGCGAGATCCGTGAGCGCGGGCCACAACTCGAACGGCGGACGCAACGCGAGCCACGACGCGCCCGCCGCAACCGCGAAGCCGACGAACGCGCGCCGGCCGGGCCGCAACGCTGCGTGCCGGCGGGAATGGTCCGCGGCAGACCGCGCGGCCGCTGCCGTCGCTGCCTCCTGCTCGGCGACGCGAACGCCGGCCGGCCGCAGGCCGGCCCACATCTCGCGGACCGTCGCCGCCGTCTGCGGATTCGCGGCGCACCAGTCCTTGAACGTGTTGAGCTGGTCCGGCGTGACCTGCCCCGAGCGCAGATGCACGAGCCACATCGCCGCCTGGGCCTGTACGTCATCGCGAGGGTCGTCCGAGTGAGTCTTCATCGTGGTGTTCAAAATTTCCGCCGCCCGCTGGTATGGCTTTCACCGCGCTCGCCGCGCTCGTTCATGCGCTCGAGGCAATGGCCGATCGCTTGACGGAGTTCGAGCTCGACGAGCCGCAGCGAAATCCCCATCCGCTCGGCGATCTCCTTGTTCAGCTGGCCTTCGACGCGGGCTGCCAGCAGAATCGCCCTGCGCCGCGGCGGCAGTTCCTGCAGCACCTCGGTCAGCAGGTCGATGGTCAGCCGCGCGCCGACGATCCGCTCGGGATCCGCGCGATCGTCGGGAATCTCCAGCACCTCGTCGATATCCGCCTGATCGACGTAATGCTGGTCGCGGCGATGCTGGTCGATCGCGAGGTTGTTTGCCATGCGCATCAGATACGCTTCGGAATTCGATACGGTGCCGGGCACGCTGGCATTCTCCAGCTTCAGCCAGGTTTCGTGCAACAGGTCGGCCGCGCGATCCCGCGTGCCGACCAGGCGCTCGAAGCGGCGAAGCCAGTGCGCGTAGCGGGATTCGAGCAACTTCTTCAGGTGGCTGCGGGTGCTGTCGGTCATGATGCGTTACCGCGCCTCCTGATCGGCAGGCGGACAGTCGGCGTGGATCCCGTTGCCGGACGGGCGCAGCAGGATCGTCACCGGCACGGGGAATCCCGCGGGCGGCGGCGCGTCGATCGTCAGCGCACGCAACGAACGGCCGATCGCGGCGTCCCGCGCCGGCATGCCGGTCGATGCGAGCAGGTCGACCATCGTGACCTTGCCGCTGCGGTCGATCTGCAATTGCGCGGCCAGCCGGTAATCGCCCGGCCGGGTCAGCGGTGTCGCGCACAGTGCAGTGGTCAGGTTCGCCTGGATCATCGCGATATAAGGACGGTAGTCGCCGCCATCCAGCGCACCGTCGGTGTTGTTTGTCGTTGGCTGCGGACGGGCCGGCGGTGCCGGCGCCGCATCGTCCTGCTCGATGACCGCCTGATCGGCGCCGACGATTTTCGCCCGCAGTCCGGTGCCGGCCAGCGCCACGCGCAACGCGTCCGCCGGCGGATAGGTGCCGTGAACCGGCGCACTGACCCGGCCGTCGATCAGCGGCTTCGGTGCCACCACCACGAGGCTGGTCGAGTAGAACGCCCGCAACAGCTCCGCCAGCGGCTGCGCCGGAAGATCGAAGTGCCGCGCGCCCGGCGGCGCGTTGGCTACGTCGGCTTCATCGGCGTCCCGTCCCCAGGCACACTGCGTCGTCAGGAAACCCCACCATCCGACGCATACGGCAAGCGCCAGCGCACCGGCCGCCGCCCGGTAGCCTGTCATAGCTCGAAACCGGAAAATAGGTTCGGCGTGTCGTGGTCTCCAACGCGCCATCCGCATCAAACCGGACGGCATATCCTAGAAACCGGATGTGACAATCCGAAGTCAGCGGGCTGGCTGGCGGAAAACAGCGAACCGGGAGCAACCGCCGCGTCAGCCATGCTGACTGGATGCGTGATCGTTCCCGTCCCCTTCGCAACAAGGATCTACATGCCGTCAGCTCGTGCCTGTTCGTCCCTGGTCAGGTATTCGCGTCGGCCCCGCCCGAGGTTCCCGAATCCCAATACTGCAACCGACCCGGAGGGGTTGTAGGCCGCCGGCAGCGGCCCTCGCTTTTTCAGGTTTCCATCACCATTGGCATCCCCGAAGCCCTCGACCTGCACCGAGATCGTCCAGCGACGCTGCCCGGCACCCGATGCGCTGTTCTTCACGATGTCCTGCGCCATCTGGCTTGCTGCAGACGCAGCCGAACTCGCCGCGGTCAGCGCACCCGTGTTCACCGCCTGCACCATCGGGATGCCGGTTGCCTTGCCCGTCACCTGGATGTTGTCCGCGTTCGCCACCCGCAGCGCGGCAACGTTCAGGTTGCCCGCGCGAATCCCCGCGTCGCCCGCGTCCACCGTGCCGCGCGGCGCGATCAGGTTCACCGTGCCCAGCGGCACGCCCGGCACACTCTGCAGCGTCGCGATGCCCGCGCCCGTCACTTCACCCCGAGAATCGACCGTGCAGTAATGGTTCACATCACAAACATACTGCGGCGCCGGCGTATCGGCCGACGACTTCGAGCCCTTGCCGGCGTTGATGTCACCGTTCGAACTCCAGATCGTCATGTCGCCGCCCTGCTCGGTGAACACGCGGCTTTGCGCGAGCAGCAGGCTCTGGTCGGTGAAGATGTCGACATTACCCTTCTCGAGCGTCAGGATCCCCATCGTGCCGGGTCCTGCTACGACCAGCCCGTTACTGTCGACGATCTGCGGAGGCGCCGTCGTGCTACCGACGAGCGCCTGCCCGCCCGGCCCGAGGATCGTCACGTCGCCGCCTTGCTGCGTCTGGATCGTCGTGCTGCGCATGTCGAGGTTGCCGGTGCTCACCTGCTTGTTCGCACCATTGCTGCCACCACCGAGATTGTTCGCCGTATAGCCGAGCGACGCGGGGAACAGCGTGTTGAGCGCTTCATAGCCGCGTGCGTACTTCTGGTAATACGGGCTCGCCGAATTGTTGTAGTCCTCGCCCACTTGCGCGAGCACGCCGAACAGCACCTTTTCCGCGAAGAACTGTTGTACGTAGGACGGCAATGCCTGGAATTGCTTCCATGCGTCGTCGGCCGTCAACTGGCCGACCTTCTTCAACGCCTTGTCCTTGTCCGCCTGCAGTCCCGTATCGACACCAAGCCCTGCGTCGTACTGCTCCATGAACGCGATCAATGCGGGCGTCGCACTCGGCACGCCGGCAACGGCGCTGCCCGGTGCGATATAGGCCGAAACGAATCCCGGCAGATCGACGCCAGGCCCGACGCCGAACAGCACGTTGACGTTCGCGCTCTCGTGCGGCAGGTTCGGATTGTTCGCGTTGCCGACTGCGTCGATGCCGGTGAAAATGCGCTTGAGGTTGCCGGTGTCGACTTTCCGGCTGTACAACTCGACCTGACTCGTCAGCGGGCCGATGTTACGTCCCGCCTGCACATCGAACCAGCCCGGCCCGCCGATCGCCAGCACCGGGAGAGCGCCGGTTTTCGCAGACATTGGCGTGTCGAAAATATCTCGCCCGGCCACGACGCGCGTCACGTCGGAACTGCGCAGATTCTGCCCCCAGTACGCCAGGTTGACGATGTCCTGCCCGGCCTGCACAAGCGCGGGCTTGTCGATCGACAGCGTGACGAGATTCTGGTAAAAGCCATTGCCGCGAGCCGACGTATCAATCCCACCGTTGATGATGCTGCCGTTCAGGCTGTAGATCCGTGCAGGCGTCGTATCGCCGTCGTGCAACGCTTCGGCGGCATGCGCGGCGAGCGTGATATCCGTCAGCACTGGAACGGTTGCCTGCGGGTTGATCGGCGACGGCATCATCGAAGGATCGGCATCGGACATGCCGAACTGGTTCGACAACGCCGCATCGTTGACGTACAGCGATGCGGAGTTGGACAGATGCACCGACTGATCGGCAACCAGGTTCAACTGTCCGGCCACGGACGGATAGAGGGTGCCGCCCGATTCGACGTCGATGCCGCCGCTGAATGCCGTCAGATTCATGCTCGCGGGCAGCACCCCGTTCGTGCCGGTCAACAAGCTGCCGATCGCACCGAGCCGGATATCGCCGGTCGTGGACAGAACGTTCACCGCGGAAGCGGGCGAGTAGCCCTGACTGTCGGCGTACTGCGAATAATTTGCCAGCGTAATGTTTCCCGTCGGGGAACCGCCTGCCTGCGGAAACGCGCTCGCATACGACGGATCGAGCACCGCGCCGAGCTCGACGCCCTGTCGCGCGGTCACGTCGAACACGCCGTCCTGGGTCGCGAGGATCGTCGACACGCCCACCGGGCCTTGACCCGCGATTCGCGCCGGCACCGAGATATCCGCCCCGATGCGCCCGCCTGCCGCGATCGTTCCTGTTCCCTTCGCGACGAAGTAGTCGCCGCTCAGGATATCGCCGCCGGCCCGCACGGTCAGGTTGCCGCCGCCGACCGTGACAGGTTGGCTGTTTCCATCCAGGTACCACGTGGTCGGCAAGGACACGGCCAGGTCCGAGATATTGCCGCCCGCGCTGACCGACACGTTGCCACCGACGCTCATCACACCCTGGTCGAAAGCGCCGAAGTCGATCGAGGTTCTGGTCAGCGGAGCGAAGACATAGTTACCGTCCGAGGTTTTACCGGGGGTGATCTGCATCCACTGCCACCAGTACTGGCTGATGTTGTTCCCGGCGGCGCCCGTCATTTCACCCGTCGCATCGGTCACGTTCTGGATGCCGGCAATGTCGCCCTGCGCACGAATCGAAATATCGCCCGCCGCTTCCGGATTCACGGTTGGCGTGACCAGAATGTCTTGATTACCCACCCCGCCGGGCATGACTTTCGAGGTAAGCCCCAACGCCGGCGAACCCTGAGTAGGCGCCCCGGCCGTATACACCACGCCTGGTGCGGTCATATCGGCCAGCTTGAAATCATTGCCTGCCGCAATGTCGATCGATCCCGTACCGGTACGGATCGTCGTCGGTTGCAGCAACGTCAATCCGTTCGAATCCACGTAGGCCATGTGCTGGTTCAGCGTCACGTTGCCGGAAGTCGTGCTGCCGGCGTTGAATGCCGCAACAGGTTGCACGGCAAGCGGATTGGCACTGGCGAGGTCGGCGCCGCCGACGATGCGATACGACGTACTTTGTCCGCCCAGCAGGGCGGCAAAACTGATCGGCAACGGATTGTTGGCGGTTGCAACATTCGCCGGCACGTTACCCGGCAGGTTTCCGATATTGCTAATCCCTGTATCCGGGATAGATAACGGTGCTATCGGAGCATATAAAAAACTGAATGCATTGTTTGGATGAACCAATGGACTAGGGCTAGATTGCGTGCTTTCAATCCTTGAAAAATACTGACTGCCGTACAATAAAATATAGGCACCGTAATCCACAGGATTAGACGACAAAATAGGGGGAGTTGGCGTGCCAAATTGTTTAAACACGACCACACCATTCTTAATCAATCCAGTGACGGTAGCTGTAACATATCCAGTCAACCACCGCCAGTACGCACTCGAATAATCCTGATATGACGTATACGCAGAAAGCAACGGAGCAGGATTCAGGAGTGGAGAATAGGGCATCACATGGAGCGAATAATTCCCCCGAAAATTCCCGTTTTGCCACAGATTATAATAATCACCCCAAGCGTTCGCATACCCAATGTAATCAGAATAATAATCAGCGGTCTGCTTGACGAGCGGCGCGCTCAGCGCGATATTAGGATCATATAGCGGACTCCCCGAGTTGCTACCGAATGAGGACAGAGACTGAGTCGAACCATCAGTCAATTGCACGGTAATCGATGCCGGATCGTCCAGCGACGCCAGGCTGTTGTACAGCGCCAGCGCTGCCGCATACGTCCCCGTAGCAGTCGCATTGCCCGCCGCCCCCAGGATCGTCGCCACCGCGTTCTGGAAAAATCCATCGGTAATACTCGCTTCCGCGTCGAAATTGTTTGTCGCCCGGAACGTCAGCATCGGCGCGACCGCCCCGTTGTAGCGGTACGAAGGCACGATCGTCCCGCTGTTGTTCGGCAGCCCCGCGCCGAGATTCCAGTTCGACAGGATCGAGATGTTGCCGCCGTTGATTGCCGTGCTCGGATTGTCGAATTCGATGCCGGGCGCCACCCGGAAATTCGCGATGTTCGCCGTCGACCCCTGCAGCTTCGGCCCAGTGGCGCCGAGACCGTTCTGGACGAAGTCCATCAGCGTGCCGGGCACCATCGACAGCGTGCCGTCGCTCGCCTTCACAATCTGCCCGCCGTAATAGGTCTGGTGATCGGTGTTCGGATTGGTCGGCACAAAATACGTGCTGTCCATTCCCGTGAAACCGATCGCCGCGATACCGCTGCGCAGCGACGCGAGGTCGGTCGGACTGCTGGTCAGCGTCGCCTGCGCGCCGGTCGCGTTGTTCGTCAGCGTGCCACCGCCATCGCCGTTCGTATTCGGCGTGAACGTGAAGGTCGGCGGATTGGTGCCTTGTGAGGTAAACGTGCCGGCCAGCAGGTGCCCGTTGCCGTCGTACCAGCCGGCCGGATCGACGATGCCGTCGAAGTGCTTCGCGCCGGTGCTCGCGTCGGTCGTGCTCCACACCGCGTACGCTTCGAGCGTCGTCGCGCGCGCACCCTTGATCCCGTACTTCGGCTCCGACGGCGAATTCAATGTGACGTTGACCGAGCCGTCCATCAGCAGCGGCGCGCGGAAATTCACCGTGCCGCCTGACAGCCCGCCCGCGGTGCCGCCCGATACGTCGATCAGCGCATTCGCGCCCAGCACGATCCGGCCGGAGTTGGCCTGCTCGATGTTCTCGTAGCCGTAGGTCGAGTTGGTCGCGATCGATTGGTGTGTCGCCGGATCGACGATCGTCGGATCGAACACCGCGCTCGTGCCGACGTTCACCTTGCCACCCCGCTGGGTCGGATCCGAGCCGCGCGCAAGCAGCGTGCCTTCGATATCCACCCCGCTCCTGCCGTACAGGTCGATCTCGCCTCCCGCGTTGCCCGATGCGTCGATCGTGCCGAGCACGTTCACGTTGCCGTTCGCGGTATCCGACGCGTTGCCCGCGCCGCCGTCCGCCGTCAGCGACACCGTGCGTGCGGTCAGCGCGTTGCCTGCCGACAGCGTCAGGTTGCCCGTCTTCGTGTGGACCGTGATCGACTGGTTCACGCCGCTCGATGCGAGCGTCTTCGCGAGGCCATCGAGATCCACCGCACCAGCCGTTTCGAGCGACAGCGAGCCGCCCGCGTAGCCGTTCGCCGCACCGCCCTTGATCGTGCCGTTCAGGTTCACGACCTGCTGCGGTGCCGACAGCGTCAGGCTGCCCGCCGCGCCGCCGCCGGTCGCACCCGCGAAGTCCAGCGTCGCGCCCGATTGCACGTCCACCGTGCCTTTGTCGGCCGTCAGCGTGATCGCGCCGCCCGGCGCGTATTGCGTCACATCGAAGAACTGCTTCGATACGCCGGCCGAACTCACGGTCGAGCCGCTGCCGATCGTCAGGTTGCCGCTCGTCGCCTCCAGGCTCACGTTGCCCGCTGGCGCCGTGATCGTCGCGCCGTTGTCGGCGAGCGTGCCGCCAATGAAGTTGAATGCACCACCTGCCGATGTCTTCGTCAACGCGGTGCCAGCGGCGCCATTCAGCGTCAGCGCACCGGTCGTCTTCACGGTCGACGCCGAACTCGTGTCGGCCAGATACACGGGCGCTGCGAGCGTCACCGGCAGCGCGCCGAAATCGAACGTGCCGGTGTTCTGGCCGACGATGCCGCCGGTCGCCGTCATCGACACGTTCGCGAAACCACTCAGCGTCTTCGTGCCCGCGCCGAAGTCGATCTCCTTCGCGTTCACGGTCAGCGTGCCGTTGCCCGACGTTGCCGTTCCGACAGGTGCCCCCGTCTCGTTCGTGAACGCGATCTGCGGCCCGTTCAGCGTCACATGGCCGCCGTCGCTCGTGAACGTGCCCGCGCTCAGGTCCACGCTGTTGCCGAACGTCGCGTTCACGTCGCCGATGAAACCGATCGCGCCATAGCTGCGCAGCGTCACCTGCTGTGCGTGCGCGAACTGAGCCAAGCCCGCCGGATCGATCACGAAGCCCGGCAGGTTGGCCGCGGCCGCGCCGCCTGCGTTCGTGAACGTGATCGCCGAGCCGTCCGCCGTGATCGCCTTCGCCGACAGCACCGCAGTCGGATCGACCTTCAGGTTTCCAGACGAATCCAGCGTCAGCGCCTGCCCGCCCGTGAGCGTCGCGCCCGCGCCAACCGTCAGCAGGCCCGTGCCCGTGCCGCCCGTGCGCTTGAGCGGTGCCATCGCGCCGTTCGACACGCGCAGCAGCGCACCATCGCCCGCAATTGCGATCGGCTGGTCCTTCGCCGCCGGGTAATCGCCCGTTGCTGCGATCGATGCGCCTACATCCACGCGCAACCCGTTCGCCGCGTTCGGATCCGTGCCGCTCGCGTCGGTCTTCGTGACCAGCAGGATTTCCGGTCCCTTCAGCGACGTGTTGCCGTCGTTCGATACCACCACGCTGTTGGCGAACGGCGTGATCGTCACGCCGTTCGTCGTCGCCGTGCGCGTGCCGCCGATCAGCAAGCTGCCTGCGTTCAGCGAATCGAGTGCGTCACCGCTGATCTGCAGATAGCCGGCCAGCGCCGGCGCGCCATTGCCGGTGATCTGGATGTCCTGCGACGCGATATCGACCTCCGCCGGCGCACCGCCTGTAGCGGCCACCGTATTCAGCGCCGCGCCGAGTGCGAGCGCCTTCGTCGCGGCCAGCACCAGTTGCCCGCCATCCCTCGGCAGCGGCGGGGTTACGTTGCCGTTCTTCGCTGCCAGCGCCGTGAAGAAGCTGTTGGCATCCTTCAACGTGTATTGCGAGTACTGCTGCCACACCGGCCCCGACTGCACGTTGAACAACGTCGGTGTCGCGCTGCGGCCACCGGTCACCGCATCGGCAAAGTACCCTGCCGTCACCACCGTGCCGTCCGGCAACACCTTGCTCGCGCCCGGTGCGACGTTACCGCTCGTGGCCGACACCGTCACGCGGTACGCGCCCGTCAGCGTCGCGTACTTGCCTGGCAGCAGCGTGTAGTAGCCGGCTGCGAGCCCCGGCACGCCGGACAGATACACGGCCTTGCCGATCGCGTCGTTCATCCCGGCTTGGCCGATGCCGAGCGTCGCGGTCCTGGTCGTCGCCGTGCCGTTGCTGGCGACGTCCGGCTGCATGGTCTGCGCGAACAGCGGATCGTATGCGGCAACCGGTGACTGCGCGCCCGGCACGATCGCGTACACGTTCCCCGCGCCCGCATTGACCGGCACCGCCGTCGCGCCCTTGCCGCTCGCATAGCTCACGTTGTATTGCGACAGCACGTCGCGCGTGCCACCCGTTCCCGGCACCCATTCGGCGGCCTGCAGGTCGCCGCCGCCCGACAGATCGATCGTCGCGCCCTTGCTAAGCGCCACGGTCGCGCCATTCACGCCGATGAACTTTGCGGGCGGTGCGGTCAGGTCGGACGCCGTCGTGCCCGCTAGCGGGTTGAACTGCCACTCGACGCCGTCGATCGTCGTGCCATAAGGAATGATCGATCTGCCGTTCGAAACCGACGTCACGCTGCCATTCGCGAACTGCACCGAATCGGTCGCGACCAGCGGCAAGCTGTTGAACTGCGCCAGCGTCGCTGCGTTCGTCGGATCGCCGACACCGAACACGAGCGTGCCCGACGGCGCGCGCACCGTGCCGCCCTGCACGATATTCGTCGCGTCCACCAGCAATGTGCCGCCGGCCGACAGCGGCGTGCCTGCCGCGCCGGTCGAGCCGAACGTGACGGTGGTCGGCACTAGCTTGCCGGTCGCTGAATCGATCGGCCCGACCGCATCGACGATGAACGTGCTGCCCGTTGCCGGATACAGGCTCGCCGCGTTGAATGTCACGTTGCCCGGCGTATACAGCACGCCCGGCGACAGCGCAGTGCCTGACGGGTTCGTCGAACTCAGACGGATATCGCCGCTGCTGTTGAAATTCGCTTGCCCGAAGTTGTTGAGCTGGAACTGGTTACGCAGATCGACAAACGACGCGTTCACGTTCAGCGTTGCATCGGAGCGCGTCGCGACCGGCACGAATGCCGGTGTCGACGAGGGCGCCATCGGGCCCGCCAGCGCGACATAAGGCGCGCTGATCGCCACCGTCGTGCCGAGCGACTGGGCCGGCGGCTGTGCGAGCAGGTCCGAGAACACCGAGCTGCCGCCTGCCGGCTTGGCAGGCGTCGACAGCAGCGTCGAAAGCTGATCCATCCCGATCGCCGCGATCCGGCCGGTATTCAGCGTCACGGATTCGGGGAGCGTCAGGTTCACGTTGCCGGCAAACGCGATCGACGGCGTCGGAATCGGAGAGGGCGCGCTGTCGCCCAGCACGAGGTTCGAAATCCCCGAGCCGTTCAGGGTATCGGCAACAAACTGGATCACGCCGGTCGGCGTCCCGCTCGGCAGCCCGGTGGTCGGATCGTCCGGCGTCGGGAAATCCTCGCCCGGCGCCAGCCCCGCGGGCACCAGCGTGCCGCCCTGCCGCACGACAAGTACGGTCGTACCGGGCCCGCTGTTGTTCGGATGCGGCAGGATCGTCAGCGTGCCGCCGCGCGCCTGTGCTGCGCCGGCGTGGCCGGCCAGCGTCGCGTCCGCGAAGAGGCCGTACGCGGCCGACAGCGTGATCGACCCGGCATCGCTCCACACCGGCTGTGACGCATAGATGCCGTTCGCCTGCAACTGGTCGAAGTTCGCCGACGCGCCCGACACATCGATCTTCGAACCGGCCTGTGCGACGA
>NZ_JAAGPL010000021.1:0-76746 GCF_017104785.1 Burkholderia sp. Ac-20353
CGAGGGCGCCTACCGCGCACGCGGCCTCGCGCCGCCGCCGGCCCGTACGCTGTTCACGCGCGTCGCCACGTTCGACGATGCGTGCGGCGCGGTGGCGCGCAGCGCGGCGCGCCGCCGGAGCGAAGCATGAGTGTCGATTTCGCGTGGTTCCTGCCGACCAACGGCGACGGCCCGCATCTCGCGAACAGCGGACTGCCGCGCCCGCCGACGTACATGCGCGACTACCGGCCGGCCACGCCCGAGTACCTGCGCAGCGTTGCCGCCGCAGCCGAGGCGGCCGGCTTCGGCAGCCTGCTGCTGCCGATGGCAGCGGGCTTCGAGGATCCGTGGCTCGTCGGCGCGCAGCTCGCGCGCGCGACGCGGCGCATCGCGTTCATCGTCACGTTTCGTCCGGGGCTCGAGCAACCGGAACAGATCGCGCACAAGGCGGCGACGCTGCAGCGCATGAGCGGCGGCCGCCTGCGCCTGTTCGCGGTGAACGGATCGAGCGCCTACGAGCAGCGCGCGCTCGGCGATTTCCTCGACCACGACCGGCGCTACCAGCGTTCGTCCGAATGCCTGCGGGTGCTGCGCCGGCTGTGGCAGGGCGCCGGCCATTCGGTCGCCGGACGCTACTACATGCTGAATCCCGCGCATGCCGGCGTGCCGCTCGCGGATCCACCGGCGCTGTATCTCGGCGGCGCGTCGACGCTCGCCGAGCAGGTGGCCGCGAGCCAGGCCGACACGTACCTGCTGTGGGGCGAGCCGCCCGACGTCGTGCGCGAACGTGTCGCGCGGCTGCGCGCGCTGGCCGCGATGTACGGCCGACGGATGCGGTTCGGGCTGCGCGTGCACGTGATCGCGCGTGCGACGGAACGCGCCGCGTGGGCGCGCGCCGACGAGCTGCTGAGCGGGATTTCCGACCAGACCTATGTCGACGCACAGCGCCAGCTCGCCGCATACGAGTCGGTCGGCCAGCGGCGCCAGACCGCGCTGAGCCGCGGCGCGTTGCGCTCGCTGCGCGAACTCGAGGTGTACCCGAACCTGTGGGCCGGGGTCGGGCTGATCCGCGGCGGCGCGGGCACCGCGCTCGTCGGCAGCTACGATCAGGTTGCTGCGCGCATCCACGAGTACCGGATGCTCGGCATCGGGGAATTCCTGCTGTCGTCGTATCCGAACCTCGAGGAAGCGACGCGCGTGGGCACGCATGTGGTGCCGCGCGTGCGTGCGTTGCTTGCGCGCGCGAGCCTGCCGTGACCGACCGTTGACCGTGCCGGTCTCGTGTCGCGCCGAGCTGAGTCGAGCCGAACTGAGTTGAGCCGCGCTGAGCAGTACCGTACCGATGCGTGCCGTGCCCTCATTCGTCGAACGCCGATTCCGGACGCGGCTCGCTGAGCAACCCGTGGCGCGCGAGCAGCGTGCGCATCGTGTTGCGCGTGACGCCCAGCAGCGCGGCCGTGCGCACCTGGCTGAACCGGCAATGCTCGAACGCCTCGCAGACGACCAGTGCCTCGATGTCGCGCAGCAGGCTTTCGCCGGGTGCGCGGAACAGGCGGCGCACGCCCGCGCGGATGTCGTCCTGCGGCAGCGACGTCGCGGCGTCGTCGGTCCGCACGTAGCCCGCGAGCGCTTCGGAGAACTTCAGGTGCTCGGGCCGGATCAGGTTGCCGTTCGATACGAGCAGCGCGAGATGCATCACGTTTTCCAGCTCGCGGATATTGCCTGGCCACGGATACGCGTGCAACGCCTGCACGGCGCCCTCGGACAGCATCGGTTGCGCGCGCTTGAGCTGCGCGCAGTAGCGTGCGCGGAAATGCTCGGCGAGCGGCAGGATGTCCTGCGGCCGCTCGCGCAACGGCGCCAGCCGCACGCGCGCGAGATTGATCCGGTAGAACAGGTCCATGCGGAAGTTGCCGGCCATCACGGCCTGTTCGAGATCGACGTTGGTCGCCGCAACCACGCGCACGTCGACCGGCCGCGCGCGCGTCGCGCCGACGCGCGTGACCTCACCCTCCTGCAGCACGCGCAGCAGCTTCGCCTGCAGCGGCGGCGCGAGATCGCCGATCTCGTCGAGAAAGATCGTGCCTTCGTGCGCTTCCTCGAAATAGCCGGCACGGCGGCCCTGCGCGCCCGTGAACGCGCCGGCTTCGTGACCGAACAGCTCGCTCTCGGCGAGCTGCTGGCTGATCGCGCCGCAGTTGACCGCGATGAACGCGCCCTTGCGGCCGCTGACGTGATGGATGTGCCGCGCGACCAGTTCCTTGCCGGTACCCGTCTCGCCTAGGATCAGCACCGGCGCGACGCTCGGCCCGA
The DNA here is from genome assembly GCF_017104785.1 of Burkholderia sp. Ac-20353. Lineage (NCBI taxonomy): Bacteria > Pseudomonadati > Pseudomonadota > Betaproteobacteria > Burkholderiales > Burkholderiaceae > Burkholderia > Burkholderia sp. Ac-20353. The sequence continues at coordinate 2,293 of NZ_JAAGPL010000021.1, forward strand.
TCTGCTCGACGAAGCGCAGCACGGCGCGCGACACGGGATCCGCGAATACAAGCGCCTTCGCGCGCACCGACAGCGGGCGGTGCTCGCTCTCTGGCAGCGAAATAAGCCGGGGGGAGTCTGTGCGGTTGTCCATGATCCGTGCCGAGGCGGACCGGTTATCGATGTGAGCGTCCGCCTGAGGGTTTGATCTTAATCAACCTGGACGGAACGCAAAATGCCGATTGATGCAATGCATCACTCACGCACGCTGATAACGAATTCAGCTTGCGTTGGCATGTCCGCCGACATATCGAGCCGCGTCGCGACCGCGCACCTATCGCACCTATCGCACCTATCGCACCTATCGCACCTATCGCACCTATCGCACCTATCGCACCTATCGCACCTATCGCACCTATCGCACCTATCGCACCTATCGCGCCGGCCGCGACACCTGCCGCTTGCGGGTTGCGAGCGATGCGATCTGCTCGTCGAACAGCGAGCGGCAGATCGCTTCGACCGTGTGGCGCGCGCGCGCCTGCTCGGCCGGCGGCAATGCATCGACCGTCGACAGCAGCTTCGCCCGCTGCCTTTTCGCCTCCGCGATCGCCAGCGTCAGCGCATGGACGGTCTGCTGGCGATCCTCGAAATGCGCGCGGTGCGCGTCGCGCCGTGCCGCCTGCGCGAGCTGGGTTGCGCGCTCCAGCTCGAGCGCACGGACCAGCTCGACGAGATCGGCGGCGATCGCAGGAAGATCAGCGATCACGACCGCGGCACCGACGACGCGCCGGGATCCGCTACGATCATCTCGACCATCTTCGTGAGCATCTCCATCGCTTGCTGACGCGACTGCGGGTCCGATTCCGGAATACTCGACAGCACTTCGCGAATCAGCTTGACCGCCGTATCGCCGCGGGTGACGATCGTCTCGCGCATCGCCGACAGGCGCTCGACCTCGGCTCGAAACGCTTCACGCACTGCGTTGCTGCGCGCTGCGATCTGGTCGATCTGGGCCTGCGAATCGGCCCGGATGCGCACGATCTCCGTGATGTTCGTCAGGATCGTCGTCACGTTTTCCGCAACCCGCACGCCACCGCCGATCAGCACGTCGGCCTGTTGCTCCGTCAGCCCGCCACGCCGTGCCGCCGGCACGCCCGGACGCTCGGCAGGCACTGTTGCCGGCCGGCGTGCCGGCAGATCCATCGAATCATCGCTCATCAGTTGCTCCAAGAAACCCCGCCATTCATGGCGGGGGGGAAAGGTTCGCTCTTGACTGGCAGCTTCTTGCGCGGGATAGGATGGTCGGCATGATCCTTGTCTACCGCTACCGCGTAAAGTCGCTCAACGGCTTGCTGAACAAGCAGAGCCGCGCGGTGAACTACGTCTGGAACTTCTGCAACGACACGCAGAAGCACGCCCTCAAGTGGCGCAAGAAGTGGCCGACGGGTTTCGACCTGAACGTGCTGACGACCGGCAGCAGCAAGGAACTCGGCATCCACTCCGGCACAATCAATGCGACCTGCGAGCAATACGCGAAGTCGCGCAGCCAACACCGTCGCCCCTACCTGCGCTATCTCGGCAGGAAATCGCTGGGCTGGGTACCGCTGAAGGGCCGCGACCTGAAACGCGAGGGCAACGCGTTCCGCTTCGCCGGCAACACCTTCCGCGTGTTCAGCAGTCGCACGCTTCCCGAAGGCAAGATCAAGGACGGAACCAACTTTGCGCAAGATGCGCGCGGCAACTGGTTTCTCAACATCGTGGTCGAGCTGCCCGATGTTCAGGCGCGCCCGATCCGTTCCGGTGTCGGTATCGATCTCGGTCTGAAAGACTTCGCCACACTTTCGACCGGCGAGAAGCTGCCGAATGACCAGTTCGGCCGGCGCGCGGCCGACAAGCTGGCGAAGGCCCAGCGGGCGCGCAAACACAAGCGGCATATCGCGAAGCTGCACGCCAAGGTGGCAAACGCCCGCGCCGATTTCCAGCACAAGCTCGCGCTCGATCTGGTGCGGCGCTTCGATTACATCGCGGTCGGCAACGTGTCGGCCTCGAAGCTCGCCAGAACCAGGCTGGCGAAGAGCGTCTACGACGCATCCTGGTCGTCCTTCCGGGACAAGCTCCGTTACAAGGCGATGGCGCACGGAGCCACGTTCGAGGAAGTGGACGAAAGCGGTTCTACCCAGTCCTGTTCGGCGTGCGGGTCGCAAGACAGCACGACGCGGCCGAAAGGTATCGCGGGACTGCGAGTAAGGGAATGGACCTGCAGTAACTGTGGTGTCGAGCATGATCGTGATACCAATGCTGCGGTAAACATTCTCCGATGCGGACGTGCATCGCCAGTTGTGGGAATCTCCCGCGTTTAGGCGGAAGAGGACGTCAAGATGTGTTCCTCTCGTGTCGTGTTCAGGGATTGACGTGTTGCGTCAGATGCGCACGCAGGTCCGCAAGCTGTCGCCGCAGGTGTTGTACGTCGGCGAGGCGCGCAGCGCGGTCCGGCGCGGGCGTCGTATCGATTTCGAATTCGCCGTACAACTCATCGATAATCGCCACGTTCGACTCGCGCAGCGTTGGCAAGTGCTGCTCGCGCAGCAACTGATCGGTCTCGGCTCGCCATTCGCCAAGGGCCTCGCGGCTCTGCTCGATCAGCTTGCTCTGCCAGACTTTCGCCTCGTAGACGAACGACGCGACCTCGACGATCACGGTCACCGCAACGCTCAGCCGCTCGAGCATGCGCTTCGTGAAGATCCGGCCGATCTGGTTGTAGACCTCGCGCCCGAACCGCTGGCCGAACAGTTCTCCGAGCCGCTTCACCGCCATCTTCGCGAGGTTGCCGGCCCCTGCGGCTGCGCCGCCGACACCGCCCAGCCCACTCAGCATCGCGTTCACCGCGTTGCCCGCCAGACGCTGCGCGAGCGTGCGCGACACGTTCAGCGTGAAGCGCCGCACCGGGTCGTCGGGCCGCAGCGACACCGTCTTGTCGAGCTCGCCGATCGCCGTGTTCGCGATCTCCTCGAGTCGCCGGTTCAGCGCGACCATCTCGACCTCCATGTGCGCCTCGATCTGGCGACCGATCCGACGCACCTCGAACGGCAGGCAGTGACCCGCGATCCACTCTGCGCAGTCGGGGTAGCCGAGCCATCGGTCCGCGCTCAGCACATCGGTTTCGACCTTCTGCATCGCGTCCGCGGCGAGGCTCTCCAGCAGACGCGGCAGCGCGGCTTCGAGATTCGCCATCGTCCGCTCGATTTCGCGCAGCGACTCGGCCCGCGCGGCGCGCGTGATCTCGAGCGTGTGCGCGATCGCCGCAGCTTCGTCGGCGCTGGCCGACAGTCCGGCTTCCTCGCGTTCGAGCACCGCATCGGCGTCGTCGAGCAGCGCACACACGGCGGCCGCGAGCCGTGCGTGCACCGTTTCAAGCACGGCGGGGTCGAACGCGTGCCCGCGCACTTCGTCCCACAATGCGTCGGCCGCGAGCGGCCCCTGCACGAGCGGCGCGCCGCTCGCCGGCCGGTTCGCCGACGCGACGAGCTGCAGTGTCAGCGGACGCCGGAGCCCGTCCTCGGCCAGCCGCCTGATCTCGGCCACACGCTTGTCGTCGGGGCCGCAGCCTTCCGGCACACGGTTGATCGCGAGCACCAGCGGAATCGTGGTGTCGTGCGCGGTCGCGGCCGCGATTGCCTCGAACAGATCCTGGTCGGACTGGCCGAAACCCGTGCGGTAGCCGACGACGAAGACGATCACGTCGCTGTTCGGCAGGAAGCTCATCAGTACTTCTTCATGCCCGCTCATCAACGCGTTGTAGCCGGGCGTGTCGAACACGTGCAGGCCGACATTGCCGGCTGCCTTCGGCCTCGCGCGGACCTGCAGGCGCAACATGTCGGCGTCAGGCGTCTCGCTCAGCGCGCGGAACCGCTCGTAGTCGATCGCCTCCTGGGTCGCGTCGCGATAGATCGCGAAGTAGCGCGATGCGGCCTCGTCGCGGCACGCGACATGGGTGACGACGCCGGTCGTCGGGCGTGCGCTCGCGGGCAACAGGTCCTGCCCGAGCAGCGCGTTGATCAGCGACGACTTGCCGGTGCTGGTCTCGCCGACCACGGTCACATACGCCTGCGGCAATGACAGGCGGCTCAGCAGCAGCCGCGCGACGCTCGCGCGCGCGTCGTCGCCGGCGCTGTCGAGCACGTCGACGAGCTGACCCGCGCCGTCGATCCAGTGGTGGGAACGATCCGTCATGCGCACACCTCCGTCAGCTTGCCGCGCAGTACGCCGATCGCGGCGAGATCGGCCGTCAGCGCATCGGCAACGCGCGCCTTCTCGTCGGCCGACATGTTCATCATCGCCAGTGAATTCTGCCGTTCCTGCTCATATTCGGCCGACTTCGCCGCGCGCCATTGTTCGAGCACCGCGTCGAGCTGTTCGACGAATTCGTCGGCGATCCGGTTGAGCGCGGCCGCCGTCTCCGCCACGTACCGGTCGATCGCGGCAAACACCTCGCCCTCCACCGCACGCGCACGCAGCTCGGTCACGCCCTCCTTCGCCTTGCCGCCGAGCCATTGGCCCGCCATCGCGCCCAGCAGCCCGCCGACGACGCCGCCCACCACCATGCCGACCGGCCCCCCGAAGCCACCGATCAGCGCACCGGCCTCCACCGCAGCCCACGTACCGCCCGCACCGCCTGCGACCGCACCGAACCGGGCAGCCAGATTCTCATAATGCGTGGCCTCCGCCTTGTCGACCGTGAACGAGATATTCGGCGCATCGGCCGACCATGCGTCGAGCCCGTCGAGATCCATGCGCAAGCGGTCCTGCATCGCGAGCGCATCCTCCTGCACCTGATTGAAAATGTCGTCGGTCGCCTCGGCCTGCTCATCCGCCAGCGCACGCGTCAGGCGGGCCCCGTCGACGATGCCGGCACGCATCTTGGTCCGCATCCGGTTGCGCAATTCCGCGCCCTTGTCGGTCCCCCACGTCCGCAGTTGCTTGCGCACGGTTCGACGGAACGATTCCGCGTCTTCCCGCATGCTCGCGCCGCGCTCGTCGAGTGCCTGCAGGCGCTCGATATGCAGTTGCGCGTCGTCGGCCATGCGGGCCGCGTGTGCGCCGCGGTCGAGCTTCGTTTCGGCCAGGCGGTCGCCAACCACGGCGGCCAGGCGGTCGAGGTCCGCGCCGAACGCCTTCGCGACGGTGTCGGTCACCCGCTCCACCCAGTTGCCGCCGAAGCGGTCGAGATCCGCACGCAGCGCGCCGAGCCCCGATGCATCGACGAGCGCGGCATCGCGGCACAGCGCACCGCGCAGCGCGTCGAACCCGTTCACGACACGAATCGCGGGCGGCGCGTCGAGCGGAATACCCGCCTGCCCGGCAATCTGCTGCAACACCTTTGCGTTGTGCTCGCAGCCGGCCTGTGCCTCGTCGTCGGACTCGTCGTTCCAGCGGTTCTGCACGAAGATTGCGGTGCGCAGCGACGCCCACTGCAGCCTGACGAACACGGCTTCGGAACGGGTCAGCGGCGGCACCGTGCGCAGCATGAAGATCACGCCGACCGCTTCCGCGAGGTAGCGCTGCGTGGTCGCCTTGTTGGCCTGCGTCAGGCTGCCGACGCCCGGCAGATCGACCAGCACGAGCCCGTGCCGGAACAGCTCGCGGTTCGACGTGAGCACGACGCGCGTCACCTGCTTCACGTTGCCGGGATTGTTCTCGTTGTGCACGACCGAACGCAGTGCGTCCTCGGTGCACGGCAACGTCTCGACCCGGCCGTCCGCATAGTGGACCAGCGCATGCGGGCTGCGCTCGGCGGCCCACGTGATCTCCACGGGCACGCAGGTGGTCTCGTCGGCATCGATCGGCAGCACGGGCTCGTCGAACGCCAGCGCATTCAGCAGCGTGCTCTTGCCGCTGCCCTGAATGCCGGCGATCGGCAACACGAAGCGCTCGGCCGACAGTTGCCCGCGGTACGCGCCAACGCGCCCGACCAGGCCCGGCGCGCCGCCGTCGCCGTCGCCGTCCTGCGGGTCGTAACGTTCGCCGAGCGTCAGCAGTTGCGGCTCGGCCAGCAATTCCAGAATTGCGGTGCGGTTCTTCATCGCGCGCTCCCTGCGGCGCCGAACAGCCGCTTCCACCAAGGTTTCGACAGATATTCGACGCGTTTCAGCACGGTTTGCAACGCATCGCGCTGGGCGGCCTGAGCCGTCTGCACGTCGAGCAGCACCGCGTGCGTGCCGAGCAGCGCGTCGGTGGCCGCATCGAGTTTACGCGCGTGGTCGAGCAGCGCCGCAAGCTGCTGCGCATGCGCGTCGGCAGCCGAGCGCAGCGCGTCCGTCTTGTCGCCGGTTGCCTGCGCCTGCTGCTGCAGCGCGACGATCGCGCGGGTCTGCTCGGCCGATGCTGCGCGCGCGTCGTCACTGCGTGCGACGAGACCGTCGACCGCGCGGCCGTGCTGGTCGAGCGCCGACGCCTGCGCGCCGATTCGTGCGTCGATACGCGCGTCGAGCGCCTGCATCGCGCCGGACAATCCGGTCAGCGTGTCGGTCACGGATGCGATCCGGACCTGGACTGCGCCAAGCTGTGCGTCGATCTGGCCGATCGACTTGATCGGCGCGGCCAGCGCGGCGCGCGTCGCATCGCGGATTGCTTCCTGGATGTCGTCCGTGAGCTGGCCGGCCCACGCGGGGGCCTGCGCGAGGTGTCCGCTGAGTTCGTCGAGCACCTGCCGGGTCGCATCGTCGACGGTGATACGCGTCTGGTTGATCATGAGTTGTCCTTGAAACGGGAATCAGGCCGGGACCGCTTTCCATGAGCGGATGATCGCGACGGCCTCTTTACGGGCGTGCTCGGGAAGCGCGCTGATGAACTGCTGTTCCTCCGCGATCGTCGCGAACGGCGTCTCCTGCACCAGCAGCCGGTTCGCGAGCCTCGAATAGACGTCCTTCTCGTCGTTGACCAGCACGCCGGCAAGCGGATAGCGACGCTCGTCGCATAGCGTCTTCAGCTCGTGCAACGCTTCGCCGACCGAGTCGGACTGCTCGAGTTCGCGGATCGATTGAACGACCGCGACGATCGGCCGCTTGAGCGAGCCGTACGGAATGCCGGTTCGCTCCAGCGCGCTTTTCGTCGCGCCGATCTGCTGGATGTCGAGCATCAGAAAAATTACGCACGGCGCCGCCAGATAGTCGCGCACCGCGTCGAGCGCGCCGGCATCCGGCACGGCCACCGCGATCTCGTCGAAGCGGCCGCCGTCGAAGCACTGGGATGCGAAACCCTGTGCGCAACCCGGCGCTAAGCCCGGCGCGCTGCCCGCATCGACCTCCAGCTGGTCGAACCAGAAGCGGTTCACGAAATCGCCCACACTGTCCGCGTCGTAGCCGAGAATCAGAATGCGCCGGCCATCGCGGTTGCGCCTGGCTGCCGCGTCGGCCAGCACCTGGTCCCGCAGCTCCAGGAAACGCCGGCGCGAGATCAGTTTCGCGAGGCGCGCCATCGACAGCGCGGCGGCCGGCACATCAACCTCGTGCCATTCGGGTTCGACGGCGGGCGCGGTGACGGACGCGATGCCTGCATCGGCGTCCGCCTGCGCGGCGCTGGCGGGTCGCCGCGGTTCGGCCAGCAACGGTTCGAGTTGCTGCGCGATGGCCTTGCGTTGCACGATCGCGCTCGCCGCCGACATCTTCGCGCGCACGCCTTTCTCCTGCGCCACGATTTCGCGCTTGAATTGCCCGCTGATCTTCGCGAGGCGCGCGACAAACTCTTCGACGAACCCGCCGACGAAGTCGAGTTCCTTGTCGATCGCGCGCCCGATGGATTTCCGGAACGCATCGACATCGCGGATCTCCGTCCAGCGCTCGGTTCGCTCGTTGTAGCCCCAGTTCTGGTCGAAGACATCGACCTTGCGCTTCAGCCAGCCCCAGCCGCCCGACTGCTCGGTCCGTACCGACCGACTGCGCTCGGCGGTGTCGAAATCGAGCGAGCTGGCCGGACGCACGAGCTTCGCGCCGAGATCAATGTCTTCAATAAGCAGATTCAGCGTGTCGCAGTCATCCTTGATCTGCGCATTCAGGCGCTTGTTCAGTTGGCTGAGGCGAGTCACCGACAGCTTCTGCCATTTCTCGACGCTTGACTTCATCGCGTAGGCGGCGTCAACGCCGGTCGCCGTCAGCGACGCCGCATCGCGCCGTAGCGCGTCAGCTTCTTCGGCGCGCGCGGCCGGCACGCGCTTGGCCTCCTCGCGCAACTGCGCATAGCGCTCGGCGAGTTCACCGCCGAGCGTCGACAGCTGCTCGGCCTCGGCCCGCTGCCGCCTGAGCACCGCAGCCGGGTCGCCCGGCTTGAGATCCCGCTCGATCAGCTTGCGCAGCCAGTCGTCCAGCTGCCGTCGGCGCCCGGCGCCAATCGCGGGCGCCATCGCATCGAGCTGACGCTCGATCGACGCGACGCATTCCGGCATCCCGGACGCGTCGTCCCAGTTGTCGAGTGCCATCCTGGCCGAGACCTGGCTGATCGACACCGATCGGACGCCGGCCTTCGCGAGCACGCCTTCGACACGCCGGCGATGCTCGGCAAGCACCTCGGTTCGGCTCTTCAGTTCCTCGCCGTGGCGCCCCAGCTTCGCGGTCACGCTGTCGATCATGTTCTGCACGACGACCACCGGCTTGCCGAGCTCGTCCGCCATGCACACGTAATCGCGCATCTTCTCGTCGGAGTTGGCCTTGCACGTCGTGACGAACATGACGACGTCCAGTGTCGGCAGCAACACTTCCAGTGTCAGCCGCTCGTGGTCGTCATGGCCGTAGGCATCGAGCCCCGGCGTATCGATCAGTACGACGTCGCGCCGGAACCGGAAATCCGGCGAACGCAGCAGGATTTCTTCGACACCTTCCCGGTTGCCCGGATTGGTCTCCTCGTCGGCGTAGAACTTGAGCCGCTTCGCGATCCCGCTGCCGATCAGCACTTTCGGCTTGCGGGCCGGGTCGAGGAAATGGACCATGCATTCGAGTCGCTCGCCCCACCCGCAAACGACCAGGCTATTGGAACTCGGACGCACCGCTCGCGGCAGCAACTCCGTGCCGAGCAGCGCATTGACGAGCGTGGATTTTCCGGAACTGGTGACACCCATCAGACCGATACGGAACGTGGCGTTCTGCCATCGCTGCTCTTGACGGTTCAGCCAGTCGTGTTCGCTTTGGAAATATTCGCCGACCGAGTCGTCGGCCGAGATGATTGCCCGGATCTGTTCGATCAGCTTGCCGAGTTCGGCCTGTCCCGCGCGTGCTCTTTGCATGAATATCAAGTGACGTGATGAAAACGGCAGGCCGGTATCCGTCCGGCACGGCATCCGCTTCGACTGTGAACGGCCGCAACGGATCTAACGGCATCCGTGACCCGATCTTTAGCGCGCACGCTGCAACCGGCTGCGTGCGCTCTTGACCCGTCGCCGCCCCGCCTGAGCGATTTTGCAACGAAAGATATCGCGGACTTCAGACATTTCGTGTCCGAAGCCCGCGATGCAATGGACTCGGTCAGCCGCGACGCTCCCGATCGTTGCCGCGCGCCGCAAACCGGTCGTCGTTCTCCGCCGCGCGCTGCGCGCCGGCGGGCGGCTCCGGATCGGGCTCCCCGCGCGGCGCGAAGTCCGGCGCAGCGCCGTTGATGTCGTCGATCAACGCGGCCTGTTCCGGATGCCGGGCCGCCAGATGCGCGGAAACGACGACACCGTGAAGCTGCGCACGCAGATCCTCCCAGCGCTCGCGCAGCACACGCCAGTTCAACTCGTCGTACGTGCCCTTGAACACCACCGGGCAGAACTCGATCCGCGGAACGTCGCTCGATTCCGCGCCGTGCATCGCGCGCTCGATCATCGATTCCCACAGGCTGCCGAGGCGATCGACGCGGCCGATCTGCTGCTCGACGACCGCGGGGTTCCATTCCGGATGCAGCAGCACCACGGTCCGGCACGCACGATGCAGGTTGAGCCCCTCGCGTCCGACCATCGACTGCGCGACCAGCACGCGCGGATATACATGGGCCCGGTTGAACGCGAGCTGCTGCATCCGGCGCGTCTCCGGTTTCGTATCGCCGTGCATCAAGCGCGCGAAGCCGCCTTCGGGACGGTTGAACTCCTCGCTCAGCCTAGCCTCGACCGTCTTCCACGCCGCATCGAAATCGACGCCGTCGAATTCCGCATCCCCCGCGGCATCCTGATCGGCATGCTCGACGTCGCGATCGCTGGTCGCCTCGATCAGCTCGACGAACGCGGCCGCATAGACCGACGGATCGCGCCGCTCGAGATCCCCGGCCCGCAGCGCGTGCATCGCGCGCGCGACGAGCGCACGCGGGTTCGCGTCGCCGCTGCCGGCCCGCCGCGCGTCGTCGGCGCGCTGGAATGCGTTGAACAGATGTCTGGCCCACGCATTCGACGCATCGTCGGCCAAACCCTGCTCGATCAGGCTCAGCAAGTCGTCGCGGTATTTCTCGCGCTCGGTTTCGAGCGCCCGGTATTGCTGTTCGAGCGCGCGATCGAGCGCGTCGCGTTCGAGTGCATCACGGCGGATCTTGCCGGCACGCTTCAGTTGACGACAGGCGGCCTGAACCGCCGGCCACTCGCGATCATGCAGCTTGCGCTGCGGCCACGACTTGTGTTCGTCGAGACAGCGCAGCATCTCGCGCGCGTTGAGCAGATCGACCAGCGCCCGCAACGGGCGCGTGAAGCGGCCGAACACGAGGACTTTCTCGCCGCGCGCCGTGACCGCTTCGATCGCGTCGACGGCTGCCACGATCGCCGGGTGGTCGTAGAGCGGCTCCTCGCCGTTGCCGAACGGACGCGTTGCCACATCGATCCACCACTGCGCGCGCTGGCGTGCCTTCTCGTCGGCTTCGGATACGGCGTCCGCCGACGCAGGCTCGTCGGCGGACGCGCGGTCGTGCTCCTCCTGCTTGCGGTCGGCATCGGCATCGCGCGTCGCGCGGTCCATCAGCGTCGCGATGCCATGGCCATTCCCCATCGTCAGGCGCAGGCGTGTCGCGACACGCGCCAGCTTGGCGTCCTCCGCCTGCCTGCCGACGAACGAAAGCGCTTCGGCCGCGCAGACCGCCTGCTTCCACCGATCGTCGAGCCGTGCGGTATCGACCAGGATCTCGCGTTCGCGCCGATACGCATGGCCCGGCTCGTTCGCGATACGCGCGAACGCCTGCACGTAGCGGTCGTTGCGCTTGTCGCGCCGCAACACCCATCGCGCGAGTGCGTGCCGGAACGCTGACGCCGCGTCCTTGTACGCGCCGCGTGCATCGTCGTTGCCGATGCATTGGCGCACCCGCCGGACCGCGTCCGAGTAACGCTCGATCACGTCGCCGACGCTGTCGGCATCGGCACCGATCCGCCGCAGCGTCTGCTTCCATTGCCCGGAATCGAGCTCCACGGGCGTCGCCGTCAGCGCGATGCGCCGCGCGGACGGCGATGCGAGCACCACGTTGTCGAGCAGCTTCGACAAGCCGCTGTCGTCGCCGCGACTCTTGTGGGCTTCGTCGATGATGACCAGGTCGAAGCCGCCGAGGCCCACGCCGACCGCGCGTTCGAGCGCCGGGCGCAGCGTGCCGCCGCTACGATATGCGTCGGCGGCGTTCAGTCGCATGCGGCGCCCGTCAGCCGGCATCATCGCGTCGCACAGCCCGGCCAGCCGCTGCGCCATCGGTCCGTCCGGCTCGTTCGACGCCGCCTCGACGATGTCGGCCACCGCGCGGCGCAGGTATTCCGGCGGCCGGTCACCTTGCCGCGACGGCTGGCTGCCGCGCGGCCGGTCGCGCCATCGTGCACACAGCGCCGGCAACAGCCGCCAGCGCCACGCGTGGCGATTTTCCCCAAGCGACCAATTTGCAAACGCATGCGAGATCAGCACCGCGCGCTCGCCGAACCATGGCTGGCGCGCGGCGGGATCGTCGCTCTGCCACGCACACAGGTATTGCCACAGGCTGCGCAGCAGCATCGGCGCCTGCACCTTCCCGTCGCGCAGCTCCGCGCGCCATTGATACCCGAGGCCGGGCGGCACGAGAATCGCGACACGCCCGCCGCACTCGATCACGGCCCGCGCGACGGCAACCGCAATCCGCGTCTTGCCCATGCCGACTTCGTCGGCAACAATCAGGCCGTTCGCGGGTAGCCGGCGGGCAATCGCTTGCAGGCTCGCGCATTGCCCGTCGTTCAGTCGCCAGCCGTTGGCCTGCACGGGCTCGTCGGACGCTGCGCGCGCAGTTTCCGCGACGCGCATCAGGCGCGCGCTGACCGCGTCCCACCCGAGGAATACTTCACTCATCTGATGCTCCTCAATGCCGGCAGCGCGCCGACCGCCCACGCCTGCTCGATCGTCCTGAGCGCGGCTTCATAGCGCACACCCGCCGCGTTGCCGCCGGTCTCCGCGAAACCCGGACGGAACGGCGCGGCGCGAAGCGGCGACAACGGATTCAGCTCGAGCTCGGCAAAGGCCGTCACGCCCGCGCTGCCGGCGGCACGGACGAGCGTCTGCTCGAGCCGGCTGCACCACGCGTGCCAGTCAGCCTCGTCGATCACCGTCTGCCGCTGCGCGATGTTCTCGATCAACTCCATCATCTGGCGGATCGGATAGGTCCGCCCGTCCGCCGACGGCACCGCATCCGCGCCGGACAGCATCGGATCGAAACCTTCGCCGAAGCGATCCGGCGCATCGTCGTCCGGCGCCATCGGGAAACTCGCGAGCTGCCACCAGAGATCCTCGACATCCAGTGAAGTCAGCGGCGTCGCCGCGACGCGCCCGTACTCGTCGAGCACCGGCACGGTGGTGCTCACAGTGGTGCTGCCAGCGCTGCCGGCACCGTCCGCATCGCCCCAGCGAACCTCGACCTGCCGCGGGCGCTCGCCCGGCCACGCGAAGCCGTGCGCCAGCCTGGCGCACGGCGCGCCGGCCGGATCGAGCACGGCGACATGTAACAGCTCGTCCATCGTTTCGGACGGCCTCAAGCTGGCCGGCTCCACCGTGTCCGCGTCGCACCAGGTCAACCACGCAATCGGCGCCGCGACGCATTCATCCGGACGCTCCGGCATGTCGCCGCCGGGCGTGAGTGCGTGATCGGTGTCGACGGTTTCGCCCCGATGCACCGGCAGCACGTTGCCGACAACCTGCTCAGGCGGCACGCCGCGCCGCGCTTCCCATTGCAGAGACTCGGCGGCAAATACGACGCCGGCCTCGAGGTTCCCGCCACGCGTATTCGCCGACGACAGGAAACCCGGCTTCGTCAGATTGCCCGATCCCAGATACAGCCATGCGCTCGTGCACGCGTTGGAGCCCCGCTCGTTCGCGGCAAACAGGAACTTCGCGTGCAGCGTGCGCTGGCCGCCCGCCGCCGCGCCGAACACCGCTTCCGGTGCGTGCGCGCGCCGGACCGTCACCCCGTGCTCCGCCAGCGCGGTGACCGATTGCGCGACCGCCTGGCACGCATCCGGATTGACGAACACGTCGATCTGGCAGTTTTGCGTGATCCTTCCGGCGCGCTTCAGCTCGCCGATGATCTTCAGCAGCGCGGGCGGCGCGCCGCCTGCGTCGGCCGACATCGACTCGAAGAATCCGGAACCCATCGCGAGCCGATTGCAGGCCGCGCCGCCCGTCGCGCGTTCCGCGAGCGCAGGAAGTTGCGTCAGCAACGGCTTGTCCCAGTTGTCGACGAAGCGGGCGCGCGCGCGGCCGGCGGCCTGCTCGCACAGCGCGATCCAGTGGCGCAGCTGCCCGTCCGCATGCGCCGATTCGCCCGGCAATGCATCGCCGATTGCCGTGAAAATGCGCGTATCGAAGTGCGGCGCGAGCCGCTCGATCATCCGCCATGCGGCACGCACATCGGCGCACGCCATCTTCACATCGTCGTCGCCGTGATCCAGCGCGTCGCTGACAACGTCGATACTCCACGCGAGGTCGAGGCTCTCCTCGAGCGTCTGGCGCGTCCAGTTCCCGGTGGAGACGATCACACGCAGCCGCCAGCGCGACGCGTCCGTCTGGTGGCGAAAGCCCAGCACCGCGACCTTCGCGTGCAGCAGCCGGAACGGGCGCGGCGCCCGCTGCAGCAACGGCAGATGCATCAGCCCCGGCACGTCGACCGTCGTGATCAGCGGGTTACCGGGATCGAGCATCATCGCGAGCGCGATGCGCCCGCCCGCCGCGCGCCGCGCGTGGGTCTGGCCCGTGAAGCGCTCCGCCGCGTCGTCGAGAAAGGCCGCATCGGCCGAATAACCGCATAGCCAGCCGAAGTGACCGAGATAGGTATCCGGCGCGTCGAAGAGTTGCGCCAGCGACGGCCGCTTCACGGCCCGTGCATTCCTGCTCATTCGTCCGCCTCCGGATTTCGGGATTCGAGCCAGTGACCGAGCTCGCCGTGCAGGTCGGCATTCAGCAGAAACAGGTTCTGGATGCGATACGAGATCCCCGCAGGCCAGACGATCCCCGCGCGCACCGTCGGCGCCGCTTCGTCGGGATCGGCCGGATCCGGCGTGCCGGTCGCGCCTTCGCGGAATGCCGGCCCCGGAACGACCTGCCGGTGCTTGACGCGCAATACCCGCTCGTCCCGCAGCACCAGCGTCTCGACACGCTTCGTGTCGTCGGGATCGATGCATTCGCGGCAAAACTGATTCGCGCCGATGTCGCCGTGCCCTTCGTCGAGGAATGCCTGCGCAGCCAGTTTCAGCGCGTCGAGCCGCGCCGCGACGGTATCGGGAATGCGGTCGCCGCCGAGCTCGAAGCACGGGCGGCTCCCGTTGGCAGCGATCGCGCTTTCCAGCGCATCGAGCACAGCCAGCGCTTCGTCCCGCGCGCGGAAGAACCGCGCGCCCGCACGCAGATCGTTCCAGTGCGCGTCATCGATCGCGACGGGTCGCTGGTCCCAGCCGAGCACGCGTTCCTCGTCCCCGGCTTCGCGTACCGCGTTCACCCACGCGAGCGCGGCCCTGCGCCGCGCCTGCCGTGAATCCGCGTCGCCGCCCATGCGCAGTTGCTGCGCGACCAGCGCCAGCGCGTCCGGCATCATCGGCTCAAGCGGCGACAGCGCGACGGCGAGCTTGCTGTTATCCGTCAGGCGCTCGCCACGGCTCATCCACTGCACCAGATAATCGAGCACGCCCTGCGAGTAGTAGCACGGCTCATAGCCGCTGGCCTGCGCGTCGATCAGCGCGTCGCCCGTCTGCGTGCAGCGGAACGCATTGAAGCGGCTTGCGCCCGCGTCGACGAGGCCGAGCGACGGCAATGCCTGGACGATCGACATGCGCATCGGCTGGCTGACATAGAACCCGGGCTTGCGCACCCGCGCGAAGGTCAGATCCTGCTGGCCGTTCAGCTTGCGGAATCCGCGCAAGCGCGCATCCGGCGCGTGCCCGTTGCGTCGGAAACCGGACCAGCACGCAATCGCCTCGATCGCGTTGCCAGCCTCGATATTGGTCACCTGCACCCGGCCCGTGCGCGCGTGCTCGGCCGCGCGCACGCCGAGCGTGGCCAGGAAAAGCTGCTTCGCGAACCACAGGCCGCCAAGCCCCGGCACCGCCAGTTCATTGAATGCACGCACGGATGCGCCGAGGTTCAGCGTCCGCGTCCGGCGTTCGGCCGGCAATATTTCAGGGCCCAGCAGCCCCCACGACATCTGCATGTGTGACACCGTCAAGATGGTTGATTCAACGGCAACGCGCGCACGTGGCGCGTTCGACCGGATAACGGCGCACCGCGCGATTTCTTTAACTGCATGGTTCGGAAGATGCGATTCCTGCCGGGACGGACATGTCGATCACGGTTGTCCGGTTCCGCACGCGAGTCGCGCGCACGGCATCGCCGGCGATCGCGTGTCGCCACTTTATTCGTGCATCGGGACAAATCGTGTCTTGAGCGGCGGCGCCGGGTTCATGTCGGAGTGCGCTCGCGCAAACGTGTGCGGCCGTGATTGCGCGTTCGTCGCGCGCCTGGAGGTTGCGTTCAATGCGTCGAGCGATACGCTGCTCGATCGGCGCGGGCACCACGCGACATGCGCGCTCGCGGGTACGGCCCGCCGCGCGCACGCGCAACGGCATTCGATCACTCGTCGAACAGGTCCGGCCCGAACACCTCGTAGTGAATCCGCGCCTCATGCACGCCGAGGTTCTTCAGCGCGTCGTGCTGGATCCGCATGAACGGTATCGGCCCGCAAACGTAGTAGTCCGCGTCGCGCAGCAACACCTCGCTGGCGATCCTGTGCAGATCGACGAAGCCCGCGTAATCGTAGTCCTTGCCCTCGACGTCGCTATCCAGCGGCGCGTCGTAGAAGATCATCGCGCGGAAGTTCGCCTGCGTGGCCGCCGTCTGGCGCAACCGGTCGCGCATCGCATGCACCGCGCTGTTGCGCGCGCCGTGAACGAACACGACCTGCCGCCGCGGGTCCTGAATCGCCCGCTTCAGCATGCTGATCATCGGCGTGAGCCCCACGCCGCCGCTGATCAGCACGATCGGCGTCGTCGCGTCGACGTCGATGTGAAACGTGCCGTAAGGCGCGGCCAGCTTCACCTCGTCGCCGACGTCGACATGATGGTGCAGCAACGATGAAACATATCCGGGCGGCCGCACCGCGTCGCCGTCTTCACGCTTCACGGAAATCCGGTAGCTGCGGCCGTTCGGCATGTCGGACAGGCTGTATTGCCGGATCTGCTGCAGGTTGAGCGCCGGCACGTTGACGGCGATGCTCACGTACTGCCCCGGTTCGAAGTTCGCGACAGGTCCGCCATCCGACGGTTCGAGAATGAACGACGTGATGACGCTGCTCTCGACACGCTTTTCCTTGACGACGAAGGTCCGCCACCCGGACCACCCGCCGAGCTGCTCCGACTTGCTCTCCCGCAGTTCGCTCTCCATGCCCATCAGCACGTCGGCGAGGTTGCCGTATGCCTGCGCCCACGCGGAAATGATTTCGTCGGTGGCCGCGTCGCCGAGCACGTCCTTGATCGCACCGAGCAGGTGCTCGCCGACGATCGGATAGTGGATCGGGCGCACGTCGAGGCTCGCATGCTTGTTCGCGATGTTGCGCAACACGGCCGCGAGGCTGCCCGGATCTTCGATGTTCTCCGCATACGCATAGACTGCGCGCGCCAGCGCCTGCTGCTGCTGGCCCTGTTCCTGGTGGGCCATGTTGAACACGTTCTTCAGCTCGGGATGCGCATCGAACAGCCGCGTGTAAAACCGCTGGATGATCGGGTAGCCATGTTCGGCCAGGACGGGCGCGGTGGCCTTGACGATGTCTTTCGTCCGCTGGGTAAGCATGCTGCACCTCCATGATCCGATGATTCGGTAACGGCAGACGCGCCCTCATGTGAACCGCGCCGCGTCGCAAGACAAGCGCCCGTTCAGTCGGACGAGAATGGGCGGCATCCGCAGCCGGAAACGCGCCGGGCAGGAGCGGCCGCCCGGACAGCCCGATCTGAACTATAGGTCGTGATTCCGGGCGTCGCCGATGCCGAAATCGATACCGATGCCGCCTTCGCCCCGCCGCATCGCGGATCAACCGGCATCTGCATCCCGCAAGCACGAATCGCGCATCGGCGCGAATCCTTTACGGTACAGGTCGGCCAGCTCCGTCGCCTTGTCCTCCAGCATCGCCGGATCGGCCCGCAGCGCATCGCCGATCGCGTCGGTGAGCTCGTCCACGCTGACGACGGCCGGGATGCCGGCCGCTTCCCATGTCGCCGCGAATGCAGTCAGCTTCGTCGTCCGCGTATCGTCGGACGGATGGCGAATGTTGATGCGCGGACGCGCGAACGCCATCGCGACGATCCTGCCGTGCAGGCTGCTGCCACAATACACGCGGCTCTGCGCGATCAGCGCGCAGATGTCCCACAGATTCAGCGATTCAAAGACCCTGACCGATGCGTGCCGCATCCGGCCGGCGATGCGCCGATAGCACGCGAGATCGTCATGCCACGGCGCCGCGCCCGCACGGAACAATGCGACGCCGAGCCGATGCGACGCAGCCGTCCGGTCGAGCTCGCGTGCGATGACGTCGAGCGTTGCGTCGTCGCCGAAATCCGCACTGAACTGCACGGCCGCATAGCCGTCGGGAAAGGCCTGCAGCACGTCCCGCACCGCGCGCTCGCCCGCATGGCGGCGAATCCGCGCGCCGAACAGCGCGCGGGTCATGACGGCCGGATCGGGCACGAGCCGCGCCTGAATGCCCGCCGCGCTCAACTGCGCGTGCGTGTACCGGTCGCGCACGCTGACGTCGTCAGCCGCCGCGACGGCGGCCAGCACTTCAGCACGCAACGCAGCGTCGCAGGCGTCGAGCGCGACGCCGCCAACCGCGTTGAAGGCAACGCGGCGCATCGGCACGTCGGGATACGCGTGCCGCGACAGCACGTATGGCGCCAGCGATGCGGCGCCGAACCGTGCATGCGCAAAAGCGGGCCGGTTCCGCTCCCACGCGCCGGCCTGCGCGAGGTTGATCGGGAATTCGTCCGGACGCGACAGCATGACGGCTGCTTCCCACGCATTGCAGGTCAGCAGTTCACCGCCGACGTGGACGACGTTCAGCGCGCGACCGCGCGAGGCCGCCGCGATCCGGCCGAATGCGTCGACGCGATGGCCGCCGTCGCAACGCAGATCGCGCGCGGCCAGGCCCGCGAAACGCAGGTCGCGGCAGTCGAGCATCCGCGCGACGACGTGCGGGAACAGCAGGTCGCCGAAATTGTGTCGATCGAACGCGCCGAACAGGACCGTCGGCGTGTTGCGCGAAGCGTGACCGGGTTTCACGACGGATTTCGCCCAAGGAGTTCGCCTGATTCTGGATCATCCCTGAGACGCAAGCATCGCTCAACATCCGGACGAGCAATCATGCAATCCTCGGCCGACAGTGACCCGACCCGGACGGTGGATTCACGCGCTACCGCATCCGCAGCGCAGAGGGCGGCATGCCCAGCAAGCGTTGAAAGCTGCGGCGCATGGTCTCCATATCGCCGAAACCGCACTCGGTCGCCACGCGCTGAAGCGAAGTCGCGCCGCTTTCGAGCGCCGCGCGCGCGGCCTCCACCCGCAGTTTTTCCACCGCTTTCGCCGGCGTGAGACCGGTCTCGGCCTGGAACGCCCGTGCGAAATGACGGGGGCTCATGCACGCATGCTCGGCCAGCTCGCCCACACGATGGCGCGCGCCGAGATTGCGGCGCACGTAATCGAGCAATGGCTTGAAGCGACCTTGCGCGCTATCCATTTCAATCAATGCGGAGAACTGCGACTGGCCGCCGGGGCGCCGGTAGTAAACGACGAGCCGCCGCGCCACCATGCGTGCGATGTGCTCGCCGCGATCCTCGGCAATCAGCGCGAGCGCCAGATCGATGCCCGCCGAAATTCCGGCGCTCGTCCAGAAGCGACCATCGTTTACGTAAATATGGTCGAGCTCCAGCCGGACATCGGGGAACGACTGCGCGAACTGCTCGCCGCATCCCCAGTGCGTGGTCGCGCGGCGGCCGTCCAATACGCCCGCCGCCGCAAGCAGCATGCTTCCCGAGCACACGCTCGCGACGCGCAAGCCCCGTGCGGCGCAGCGTTGCACGAAACGAATCGTGCGCGGGTCGTGCATCGCGGCATCCACGCCATCGCCGCCGGCGACCAGCAGCGTATCGAACGTGTTCGTCCTCGGCAGCGCTTCGGCGGCCCAACTCACGCCCGACGAACTGCGCACCACCCCCGGCTGCGCGGCAACGATCCTCAACGCATAGTGCGCGTCGCGCTGGTAGTCGGCCATCTCGAATGCGGCCACCGGCCCCGCCGCATCGAGCAGCTGGAAATCGGGAAACACGAGGACGGCGACGCGATGGACCATGGCAGAAAAGGTGGGCGACATGACATTGCAGCCGCGACGATAGAGCGCGATGCTGTCGTGCGTCAACCCATGCGAGGATCCGGATTCATGACCACTCAAGCGTTCGTTGTCGTTTTTGCGCTGTTCGATCGCGTCACGCAGCTCGATTTCACCGGCCCCGACGAAGTGTTCTGCCGTCTGCCCGGCGCACAGTGCAGGATGGCGTCCGTTCACGGCGGATCGATCCGTGCGGACAGCGGCCTCACGATCGCCAACGTCGAGCGGCTCGCCGACATCGAACGCGCCGATCTCATCTCCGTGCCCGGCGGCTTCGGCGTGATCGACGCACTCGGCGATGCCGCGTTTCTGCGCGAAGTGCGCCGCCTCGCCAGCGGCGCGCGCTACGTGACCTCCGTGTGCAGCGGGTCGCTCGTGCTCGGCGCCGCGGGCTTGCTGCATCGCAGACGTGCCGCATGTCATTGGGCGTGGCGCGACCTGCTGCCGCCGTTCGGCGCGATCGTCGACGACGGCCGCGTCGTGCGCGACGGCAACGTGATCACGGGTGGCGGCGTCACGGCCGGCATCGACATGGCGCTCACGGTGATGGCCGAGATCGCGGGGCCCGATTATGCGCAAGCGGTCCAGCTCGGGATCGAATACGCGCCGGCGCCGCCGTTCGACTGCGGGCGCCCCGAGCGCGCGGCGCCGCACATACTCGAAGCCGTGACGATGCGCTTCGACCGTCTGCGCCCGGACCGTCACGCGGCGGTGGAGCGTGCGGCGCGCGATCTCCGGGACGCGCGGCATGCGCCGTCGACCGGGCACGCTCGCGCGGACGCGCACGACGGCAACGTGGACTGAGCGCCGCCGGCGTGGACGACGTTCAGCGCGCGATCGCGCGAAGCGGCCACGATCCGCGCGAATGCATCGACGCGATGGCCTCCGTCGCAGCGCAGATCGCGCGCGGCCAGACCGGCAAAGTCATGCGTTCTGCTGCAACGAAGCGGCAACCATCTCCGCGCGCTGGTGCCGCACCGGCAGCCGGATCGTGAAGGTGGTGCCGCGCCCGGGCTCGCTCGCGACGTCGATCACGCCGCGATGACGCTCGACGATCCCGTGCGACACCGACAGCCCGAGGCCCGTGCCCTGCCCGACCGGTTTGGTCGTGAAGAACGGATCGAAAATCCGTCGCACGATATCGGGCGACATGCCGCGGCCCGTATCGCTGAACGCGATCGACACGGTATCGCCGTCATGCGACGTGCGGATCGTGATGATGCCGCGCTCGGGAATCGCCTGCGCGGCATTGACGAGCAGGTTCATGAACACCTGGTTCAACTGGGACGGCAGGCATTCGACGGACGGAACGTCGCCGTATGCACGCACGATGTCGGCCTTGTACTTGAGTTCGTTGTGGACGACGTTCAGCGTACTCTCGAGGCCCGCGTGGAGGTCAACGATGCTCCATTCGTCGCTGCCCGGGCGCGAGAAATCGCGCAGGTCCTGCACGATGCCTCGCACCCGCATCGTGCCGTCGATCGATTCGTCGATCAGCGTCGCGATCTCGCCACGGATGTAGTCGAGATCCGCGTCCTTTCTCGCGGCGGCCAGCGTGCCGCGCGCGTCGGCGTCCAGTTGCGCGATGACGGCTTCATGCGCGGCCACCACGTCGAGCAGGTTTCGGACCCAGGTCTTCAGCATGTTGAGGTTTGCACTGACGAAGCCGATCGGATTGTTGATCTCGTGCGCGACACCGGCCGCGAGCTGTCCGATCGACGCGAGTTTCTCCGACTGCAGCAACTGGACGTGGGTTGCCTCGAGTTCATGCAGCAGCCGGCGCTGTTCGTCCTTCTCCCGCTCGAGGCGCGCCTGCGCCGCCTTGCGCTCCTCGATCTCGCGCTCCATGTTCTCGCGGGTCCGCTGCAGCGTCTGCGTGGTCCGCTCGTAACGGCGCAGCGCCCGCTCGAGTTCGCTGGTGCGCACCTGCACGAGTTCCTCGAGCGTGTCGGCCATGCCGCGCAGGAACGCCGTGCTCGCGTCGAAGCGCGAAATCATCAGCGTGACGACCAGCGTCGCCAGCGTGAACAGCGCGACCGTCGTCGCAAGCCATGGCGAGTCGATGCCGTTCGCCGCGCCGCAGCGCGCGTCCGGCGCGAAATGCGCGGCCGCCATCCCCGTGTAATGCATGCCGGTGATCGCGATCCCCATGATCGTGGCCGCGCCGATGCGTCGCGCGCTCGCGGCGCGTGCCGCCTGCGTGCGCAGCGTCTGCGCGATCCACAACGCGGCGGTCGACGCGACGATCGCGACGCCGATCGATGCGGCAAACAGCGCGGCGTCGTAGCGGATCGCCGGCTGCATCCGCATCGCGGCCATGCCCGTGTAATGCATGCCGGCAATCCCGCCGCCCATCAGGATGCCGCCGACGACGAGACGCGCCCGCGTCAGCTTCGCGCGCGTCACGACCTGCAGCGCGAAATACGACACCAGCACGGCGATCGCGAGCGACGCGCCGGTTTCGGTCAGGTCGTAGCCGAGTGGAATCGGCAACGAGTACGCGAGCATCCCGACGAAATGCATCGACCAGATGCCGGTGCCCATCGCGGCCGCGCCGCCGCTCAGCCACGCCAGCCTGATCCTCCGCTTGTCGAGCAGCGAGATGAACGCGGCCAGGTCGAGGGCCGTATACGAAGCCAGCGTCGCGATGACGAGCGACAGCAGGACGAGCGAAAGGTTGTACGTGCCGTGCATGGTCGGGCGCTCCGGAGAGTCGGGATCGCGTTGCCGTGCCGCGCGATCGGTCGCGAAGCACGGCGGCCGTGCCGCAGCCGACCGTCAGCCCGGCGGTTCGCCGGCCGCCGGTGCTTGCGCTTGCGCTTGCGCTTGCGCTGATGCCGCTGCAGACGCGGGCTTGCCTGCAGCGGCCAGCACCAGAATGTCGAACGGCGTCCCTTCCCGTGCTTCGAAACGGCGGACGAGGTCGATCTGGTGCGACGTCATCACACTCCCCTTCGTGATCAGCAGCACGCCGCGATGCGTCCGCAGATCGTCCGCGAGCTGCATCCCTTCGCACAGCTGCTCGGACTTCACTTCCGCCACGGACGGCGCGATGCCCAATTCCGCCGGACGCTTCATCAGCCCGACGAAGCACTCGACGATCTGCGGGTCGTAGCGCACGCCGGCCTGCGACCTGAGCACATCGATCGCCTGCTCGGCGGACTGCGGCGCGCCGATCTCGCCGTGGCGCAATCCTTCGAAATCGCGCGCGACCGCGATGATCCGCGAGCCGAGCGGAATGTCGGTGCCCGCGAGCCCGTCCGGCGTGCCGCGGCCGTTGAACCGCTCGTACTGGTGCAGCACGATCGACGCAACGTGATGGAGCTGCGCGACAGGCGTCAGCACCATCTGCGCGCGCAGCGGATGCTGCTGGTACAAGCGCTGCTCATCCGTCGTCATCCGGACGAGCGGCTTGTGCAGCAGTTCGTCCGGCAGCGACAGCTTGCCGATGCCATGCAACAGCCCCGCGAAATAGACGTCCTTCGCATGGTGGCTGCTCATCCCGCACGCGAGCGCGAGATGCCGCGCGATCTCGCCGATCCGCATCGACTGCCCGCCGACCACGCCACAGCGCAGTTCGACCATGCTCGCGCAAACCTGGACCATCGCGGTGAAATTGCTTTTCATGTCGCGCTGCGCGGCCTCGAGGAACATTACCGTCTGGCCGAGTTCCTCGGTCCGGGCCCGCACCTGGCTTTCGAGCTCCGCGTTGAAGCGGCGCAGCGCTTCGTTCTGCGTCTGCGTCAACGCCGCGAGCCTCTCGGCTTCGCTGCGCAGCCGCCGCTGCTCCAGCGCCTGTTCGATCGTCAGCAGCAGGTCGTGGTCGTCCCACGGCTTGTTCAGGTAGCGATAGATGCCGCCCTCGTTGACGGCGCGCGCCACCGCTTCGATCTCCGAGTAGCCGGTCAGCAGGATGCGCATCGTGTCCGGATACATCGCGCGCGCGCGGGCGAGAAACTCCACGCCACTCATGTGCGGCATGCGCATGTCCGACACGATCAGATCGACGTCGCCCGACGCCAGGATGTCGAGCGCCGCCTCGCCGCTGTCGGCGGTGCGGACGTCGTAACGGGACTGCCTGAGCAGGCGCCTGAGCGCCGACAGCACGCCCGGTTCGTCGTCGACGAGCAGGATCACGGCGGCAGGTGGGTCGCCGGCCGGCTGCATCGCATCGACTGTTTCATCCTGCGTGGAACTGATGCCGCTTGTTGCAGGCGTCGTCATGATGGCCCTCGTGTTGGTTTTCTTCATGCCACCTCTGCAACATCGGCGTTGCATGGTGAATTCTGAATCCGGGAAAACACGAATAAGGCCGCCGCGACACCGGCCTTTTTCCCCAACGCGGCGGGGCAACGCACGCGACTGCAGCCGTCACGCGCAGCAGCGGAATCCGACGAACAGGTCGTTGCGGTGCGGCAGGTAGAAATTCCGGTAGCGCGGATGCTGCATGCGGTCGCGCGTGACGAACGATCCGCCCCGCACCGAGCGATGCGTATGGAACCACGGCGCGGAATACTCCTGATACGGATCGGCCGAGAAGCCCGCGAAAGGCTCGAACGGATCGGCCGTCCACTCCCATACCGATCCGCCCCAGTCGATCAGGTCATGCGTGGCCGCGTATTCCCATTCCGCCTCCGTCGGCAAGCGCTTGCCGGCCCAGCGGCAATAGGCTTGCGCCTCGTACGCGTTCACGTGGCACACGGGCCGGTCGAGCGGTAACGGCACCCATTCGCCGAACCAGCGCCATTCCCATTGCCACGGCGCGCCGCTGGCAATGCGCCAGCGCGCCGGATGAGCGAGCCCGCTCTGCTGCAGCCAAGCAAGGCCGGCGTCGGACCACCAGCGCCCGTCGCGGTAGCCGCCGTCCGCGACGAATTCGGCGAACGCGGCATGGCTGACGCACGCGGTGTCGATCCGGAACGGCGCGAGCCGGACCGGATGCGCCCACTTCTCGTTGTCGAACACGAATCCGCTGCCGGCCGGCGAACCCATCAGGAAGGTGTCGCCCCCCGCCCCGACCGATCCGGCTTCCGGCCGGACCGCGGGCATCGCAACCGGCGCATGCAGCGCGTAGTCGAGCGTCTGGCGCATGTAGGTCAGCGCCTCTGCGTGCATGTCTTCGTGGAACAGCGCGAGCCGGAAGAAATACAGCGCGTCGTCGGTATCGTCAGCGTCGTCGAGCCTGGCGAGCACGCGCTCGAGCACGACGCCAACGTACGCGCGCACCGCGTCGAGCGGCGGCATCGGCAGATGCCAGCGCGACTGATGCGCGACGCGCATCGAGTCGAACAGCGAATCGGCGTCCGCCAGGATCGAAGGCAGCGTGGCGACCAGGCGGCCGCTCGCGTCGGGACGCGGTTCCCGCAGCACCCAGTGCTCGGTGAACCATGCGACGTGCGCGTACTCCCACAACGGCGGATTGATCCCCGGATCGTAGCGGACCTGCCACCCGGACGGCGACAGATCCTCGATGATGGCCCAGGTGCGCTTGTGCGATGCGGAAAACGCCGCACGGAGCCCAAACTTGCTTATGCTTCTGGCTGCAACCCCTTCAGACCCGATCGACATGCGTCCTCCCAAGGCCAACGTCGCGATTATCAGCCCGGCACTGCGCAAAGCCAACAACGGCAACTGGCAGACCGCCCATCGCTGGTCCGGCTTTCTGCAGAAGGATTACACCGTCACGGTGGCCGCCGAATGGACGCCGGAAAGCCACGACGGCGCGCCGCCGGCGTGCCTGATCGCGCTGCACGCGCGGCGCTCCGCCGAATCCATCGCCCGCTTCGCCGCTGCGTGCCCGGGACGCCCATTGATCGTCGTGCTGACCGGCACCGACCTGTACCGCGACATCCGCAGCGATGCGTCCGCCCGACGCTCCCTCGATCTCGCGACCGGCCTCGTCGTGCTGCAGGACGAAGGGCCTGACGAGCTGCCGGCCGCGCATCGCGCCAAGTGCCGGGTGATCTATCAGTCGGCCCCGGCATGCCATGCGGCAGCGGCACCGGGGGACGCGTTCGATGTCGTGCTGGTCGGCCATATGCGCGCGGAGAAGGATCCGCTGACGCCAATGCGGGCGCTGTCGCTGCTTCCCGACGATTCACGCGTGCGCCTGACGCATATCGGCAGCGCCCTCGACGACACGTATCTGCAAGCGGCCCGCGCACTGCAGGCGCAGGCCTGGCCGGCGGGGCAGCGCTACGTCTGGCTGCAGAACCTGCCGCACGCCGACACGCGGCGGCGCATCGCGCAGGCTCAGGCGATGGTCATTTCCAGCGTGATGGAAGGGGGCGCCAACGTGATCATCGAGGCCGTCACGAGCGGCGTGCCGGTGCTGGCCAGTCACATCCCCGGCAACGTCGGCATGCTGGGCCGCGATTACGGCGGGTATTTCCCGGCAGGTGACGCCGCGCAGCTCGCGCTGCTGCTCGAGCGCGCGAGCCGCGACGCCGGTTTTCTCGCGCAGTTGCGGCAGCAGTGCGCGCGCCGCGCGCCACTGTTCGCGCCCGCGACGGAACGCGCGGCCGTGATCGCACTGGTTGCCGACGCACTGCGGCCGGCCTGATCGCGGGTCTTTGCGGTGGACGGCCATCACCGAACTCGTACCCGGCCGCTTTGTCCAACGAACATCGCCGGAGACTCGAATGAAGCACGTTGGCTCTACCGCTGCCCTGCTTGTGCTTGCCGTCGTCAGCTTGCCGACAGCCTACGGCGCAAGTCAGGACAACGTGCCCGCCGTTCCGGCGGATGCAAGAAATTGTGTCCCGCCGACCTCCCCCGACGCGACGCGAATCTCCCGCTCCCCGTCAAAACCCCCGTTGATCCGCGTATGCGTTGCCGATCCCGACGCGCAATTGACCCTGCCCTGGTTTCTCACCGACATCATCAATGCGGTGAACACGCACCAATCGGGCGGTGACCTGCTTCGCAAGATGCGCAAGGACTTTTGAGTCGCGGGCAGCCCGAAGGCCTGACCGGTTACATCCGGAAACCGTCGCGATCGCGGCAGCGTCGCGGCACGAGCGGATCGGCAAGCGTGCTAGCCGGATGTACCCGTGCCGCATCCGATGGGCGAAATGGCCGAGACCGGCGACCGGGCCATCTCGATCAGCGCCTCCTCCTCGACGGGCCCGAAAAGCGCCTGTGGCTGTTTCTCGCACACGGCCCAGTACCGATCCCCATACGACCAGTGCCACCACTCGGACGGATAGTTCACGAAACCGGCCGCAGTCATCGCATCAAAAAGGATCTGACGATGTCGCGCGGCTTCGCGCGAGATAAAAGCGTTGCTCGTGTAACAGGTTCCAGACGATTCGTCATCCGTAGCATTCATCACGCCGCCCATGTCGACAAGACTGCCATCGGCACGTTGCAACGTCAGGTCGACCGCCGCTCCGGTGGGATGGGCGCCGACGTCGGGCGGGGCAACCCACCTGCTCGCGAGGTCGATCAAAGCATGTTCGTCGGCGTCAGGATATCGCTGGCGCAGCGTGATCATGTGCTCACGGAAGTACGCCCGCTGAACGGCGAGTGGCCGATAACCCTCGACGATCAGAAGGCGAAATGGCGCGCGCAGGAGCCGATTTGCCACACTCAGCCGCTCGGCCACTTCAAGCCGAACCCACAGAAAATGATCGCTGCGGCTCTCGGTGAGCACGCGGCTGGAATCGACCGCGATGCGTTCATCGAACGTTTCCAGATTGACGAACGGATTCGCGCTTTCGACCAACGGCATCTGGCGAATCATCGGATCGGCTAGCGTCAGCATCGAGCGGCCTCAGGCGCAAGTAACCACAGATGAAGGGGATGGATCTGTTCTGTACGACCGGACGATCGTCTGCCCGGCGACAGGGAAAGCGACCAGCGGCAATCGATGGTCGGCAGGCGCTTGCAGCGTCCGACGTCAGTTGCGCGATCGGTGGCGCGCAATCCCTGCATGACAGATGCGTTCGCACAATTGCGCGAACGATATGCCGGATGCGCCGGCGGATTGTGGAAGCAGGCTCGTTGCCGTCATGCCCGGCAGCGTGTTGACCTCCAGGCACCAGAGATTGCCTTGCGCGTCGAGCCGGAAGTCGGTGCGGCTGTAGCCGTCGAGTTTCAACAGTGCGTGCACCTGCAGAGCGGTCTGCTGCGCGGCCTCGACGATGTGCTGCGGCAAGTCGGCTGGAAACAGCTCGCGCACTTCGCCCGCCTGATACTTCGCCTTGTAGTCGAAAACGGCATCCGGCGCGATGACGATTTCACCGACCGTCAAGGCGCGATCGCCCAGCACACCAACGGTCAACTCCCTGCCGGCGATGAACTGCTCGATCATCACTTCCGTATCGAATTCCCCGGCGCGACGCACCGCGGCGTCAAGGTCCGCCGGATCCCGCACCAGTGACAGGCCAACCGTCGAGCCCTGCTGATTCGGCTTCACGATGAGCGGATAGCCGATGCGCTGCAGCACCTCGTCTGCGTCGCAGGGTGCCATCAACCAGTGGGGCGTTCGGATGCCGGCAGCGACGAACAGCTTCTTCGCGGTGTCCTTGTCCATCGCCAATGCGCTGCCCAGATGCCCGCTGCCTGTATACGCGACGCCGGCCCAATCCAGCATCGCCTGAATCGTGCCATCCTCGCCAACGCCGCCGTGCAGCGCAAGGAACACGACGTCGACGTCGGCGAGGTCGCCGGCGGGAAGTATCTTCGGCAAGCTCGATCGAAACTCGGTCAACGCCTGCGACGATGGAGGCGTTTCGTCCACTCGCGATGCCAGCAGCCGAGCTTCCTCTTCGGATGCCAGCAAACCTCGCGCGGAATCCACCGCAACCACGTCGTGGCCCAGGCTTCGCAGTGCGTTGACTACCTGGCCGGCGCTCGCAATGGAGACTTCACGCTCCGTGCTATCGCCACCAAAAAGTACTGCAATTTTCAGCCTGGAATCTCGCACTGAATTCTCCGCGCCATGAAAACCGGTGGAACGACGAAAAGTTTTAAATCATACAATTGTCTGACTATAGCGTATATACAGACCTTTCCGCATGCTTCCATTCAACGCGTGTGGGATTGATACGAATGAGTGACATGTGACAGGCATGGCTTACTTCCGGGCGTGATCGCAGAGATAGACGGTGATGTCCGTGGCCGGGACGACCGTAGACATCCTGCGCAGCGTATCGACGGCGAACCCGCGGTGGAACGTATAGTGATTGACGACATGGAAGAACATTTCCCGTCGCGTCATCACGCCCTCGCCGCCATCCACGAACTGAAAGCGGATTGACTCATCCAGCTCGCTGTCTTGCATCCTGTCGATCCACGTCACATACCAGGTATCGAGTTCGCGTTGCATCGTGCGCAGTTCGCCGAACGTCGTCGTATCGGGAACGTTGCGCACGGTGAACCCGTGTGCACGTCGCTCCAGATGCGCCTGAAAAATCGCGCCGACGGCGTAGTTGTGCCCCAACGTGCGCAGAACACTCCCGAAGACGGTTTCACGGGGCGCCGCAATCTCCGATTCGGGCAGGCCTGCCACCACGTCATAGATCGACTCATTGGCCCATTGACTGTATCGGGCCAGCATTTGCTCGTTGCGCAGTGTCATTGTTGCCTCTTCAGGAAAGCGATCGATGGAAAGTGAGCGGAATACGAATACTGCGTGCAACAGGCATGGTAGATTTCCGTTCGTTGTTTCACGCTCACGATCAGGTCAATCAGACAATAGTTCGGGCCATGCGAGTCGCCATACCGGTGAGCTATGAGGAAGTCCCCAGGGACGTCATAGCGACAGAACGCATCTATCCTTCGGGTTTCACGCATCCCGACCACACGCATGCGCGCGGCCAGTTCGCGTACGCAGCCGAAGGCGTGATGACGGTGTTGACGACGGCGGGAAACTGGATCGTTCCACCGCAGTGTGCGGTCTGGCTCCCCGCCGAAGTTCCGCACGAAATGCAGATGAGTGGCCAGGTGCGGATGCTCAACGCGTTTGTCCACTCGGACGCGCAACAGGCCAGCCTGTTGCCGCGTCACTGCTGTGTGCTGAGCACGTCCCACTTGCTCAGGGACCTGATCTCGGAGGCCGTACGACAACCTGCGCTGTATGAGCCGATGACGCGCGCGGGACGGATCATGGATCTGCTCGTGGACGAGATCGCCGCGATGCAGCCATTGGCGCTCAATGCGCCGCTGCCGAAAGAGCCTCGCCTGGCCGCATTTTGCCGGGAGGTGCTCGCGGCTCCGTCCGCGTCGCTCAGTCTCGACGAAGCGGCAAGCCGGGTCGGGCTCAGTCGCCGCAGCTTCACGCGGCTGTTCCGCGAACAGTTGGGGGTTAGCTACGTCGAGTGGCGCGAGCAGGCGTGCCTGCTCGCGGCCATCGCCTGGTTTGCGCAGGGCCGCTCGATCACGCGCGTCGCCTATGACCTCGGCTACAGCAGTCCGACGGCATTTTCGACGATGTTCAAGCGCATCATCGGCATCGCTCCGCATCACTACCGTCAGTGATGCGCGAACGACGCAGCCTGGCCGTACTCGGAGGTCGACGCGAGGGCGCCTACAATCAAACAGTGACCGTAGGCCGTCGAACTTCCGTGAAAGGGATCACGCCATGACTGCATATCTGATTGCCGATGTCGATGTGAAGGACCCGGCTCTGTTTGAAGAGTACAAACGAGAAGTGCCGGCTACCGAGGCGCGCTATGGCGGGAAATATTTGGGCCGTGGTGGTCTGACTAAAGTGCTCGAAGGTGATTGGCAACCGCACCGCCTTGTCATCGTCGAGTTTCCCGACATGGATTCCTTGATGGCGTGGTATGAGTCGCCGGAGTACGTCCGCCTCAGGGCGCTCCGTGAGAGATGCGCGACGACCAGGATTATCGCGCTGGAAGGAGTTGCAGCCGTAACCTCGTAGGATGTGATTCTGGCGGAAGAGTCGTCGGTTCCGGCCGCTCGTTAAAGGGCGGCGCTTTGCGCATGAACGGTCCTTCGCGATTCAATCATGAAGGACCGCTCATGGCCGATTCTGGCCTCCGGGTATGCCTCGTAACCATGACCCCGCTGCACCAGTTGCTTACTCATCGCGCCGGGCGCATCCATTGACACGTGCGGGCTCCAACTCGTTGTTCGTCAGGCCGTATTTCGCCATGCGAGTTCGATGATCATCGCTTCCCAAATACAAACGAAGTTGCTTGTTCACCGCATCAAGCAGGCGCCCATTGCCTTTATTGAACGAAAATGCCCCGACTGGCGGGCGTTGACGACCGATGCCGGCGGTCTCGTGCGAAACGGCCTCGAATTCCAGACCGCCAATACGAGTTGAAAGTACGCGATTGCCCAAGGCAGTGCTCGCATACGCATCTATTTCACCGGAGCGCAGTGCGTTGATTGCATCTGATTGCTGTTCGAATATGACGAACTGCTCCTCACGCACACCAGATGCTCGAGCCGACTCGTGTTGCACCTGTCCGGTGATGATTCCAAGGCGGGCATCGTGCCGGGCGGCCACGGCTGAATAACTGTCAAGTGATTTCGGATTCCCTGCTCGAACGAGAAATCCGTCGCTGATCGCCCAGACCGGCAGACTGAACGTGACCTGCGCGGCGCGTTCGGGTGTAACGAAAAGTGGGACATTCATATCCCACCGGCCCATCCGGACTCCGGGGAGCAACTCGTTGAATGTTGTCGGATGGTGCTTGATGCTAGTGACGCCAATCGCCGTCAGGACCTGTTCCGCCAACTCGATGTCTGCTCCCGTCGCCCTCTGACCTGATTCGGTCCAGCCGAACGGAGGTTCTTCTATGTAGGCGATCGTAACTTTCATTGCGCTTCTCGCAGAAAGGGAACGGACGAATCAGTGGGGCTGTCGGCAATTCTACTGCGGTAGACGAACGTTACGTTGCGGCCGAACCCGGACCGTCGACGAAGGTCGCACCGCAACGTTGGCTGCCGCGGACGCGGAAGGCTGTCGACGACCCCGCGCGGCCTCACGCGCTGGCGCGGAAACGACAACCGCATCCGGGTGCGGATTCAACCGGTCGATGCAACACGTTTGACGCGGCCACCAGCGGGTTTGCCAGCCGGCTTGCGTGAACCCGCAGCGGGCTTGCCGGCGGGTTTGCTGCGCGGCTTTTGCACACTGAATGGACTACCGCTGGACAAGCTTGTGCCGCTTGTACCGCTTGTGCCGCTTGTCCCTTTACCCGCGGCCACAGCGCGCTGCGACGCAGGCTTGCGTTTGTTCTCGCCACTTTGCGGGCGCGATTTATTGCCGAGCACCTGCGTGGCGCCCGGCGCAGCTTGCGGCACTTTGGGCTTCTTGGGCTTTTTGGGTTTCTTGATGAGCTCGCCCGTCGCGCTGGTTTGCGGCACGCGGTGTTCGGCTTCAAAACCCGGCTCTTCTTCACGGGGCAGCGTTTGCCGGATCAGCGCTTCAATCGCGGCCAGTTGCGGTGCTTCATCGGCACACACAAGGGACACCGCCACACCGCTGGCGCCTGCGCGGCCGGTACGTCCAATACGGTGCACATAGTCTTGCGCGACGATCGGCAGATCAACGTTGATCACCAGCGGCAGGTCGTCGATATCCAGCCCGCGCGCAGCCACATCGGTGGCGACCAGCATCTGGACTTCGCGCGTCTTGAAGCGCTCCAGCGCACGCAGGCGCGCGGGTTGCGGTTTGTCGCCGTGGATGGTGTCGACCGCATAGCCCGCTTCATCCAGCATGGCCGCCAGGTAATCCACGCCATTGCGGGTTTTGACGAACACCAGCGCGTGCTCCCAGTTGTTCTCAGCCACAAGGTGCATGAAGAGCTCAGGCTTGTTCCTTTTATCGACCGTCACCACCCACTGCTTGATCTTGCTGGCCGTGGCATTGGGCGGGCTGACGCTGATATTGACCGGGCCGCGCAGAATGCTCGCCGCCATCGCGCGGATATCATCGGTGAACGTCGCAGAGAACAGCAGGGTCTGGCGCTGAACGGGCAGCGCAGCGAAGACGGCATTGAGTTCGCGCGCAAAGCCCAGATCCAGCATGCGGTCGGCTTCATCCAGCACCAGCGTTTGCACTTGATCGAACTGCACTGCGTTCTGGCGATTGAGATCCAGCAAACGGCCCGGGGTGGCAACGAGCACGTCCACGCCTTTGCGCAACTTCATCATCTGCGGGTTGATACTCACGCCGCCGTACGCGGCCAGAAAGCGCAAGTCGAGGCCTTTGCCGTAAGCGATAAAGCTTTGCAGCACTTGTTCGGCCAGTTCACGCGTGGGCACCAGCACCAGGACGCGCGCGCGGTTGCTGGACACCGCCGGGCCGTGTTGCACCAGCCGTTGCAACAGCGGCAGCGCAAAACCTGCCGTTTTGCCCGTACCGGTCTGTGCCGCAGCCATGACGTCCTTGCCGCTGAGCACAGCAGGAATCGCCTTGACCTGCACTGGCGTAGGTGTCTGGTAATTGAGGTCCTGAACATTACGCAGCAACGGATCGATCAGGCCAAGCGAGGCAAAGGACATGGACGTATTCTGGGCTAAAACCGCAATTCTAGCGGTTACCGCGCAGATTGCCCCGCGCAGATCGATGGTCCGGAAGATCGACGTTGATCGCCGCTGAAGAATGTAGCGGTGCCGGACGCCGCGGCGGCCTGTGTCAACCATTACCTGCTTGACTTTGACTTCACCGTCGTGCGGCTACGCACGAGATCCGCGAGGCGGACACACCATACGACTAATGCAGCTGGCCCGGGGGACCGTCGTCGTCGGACTGATGAAGTTCTCGCTTCCCGATCAATGCCAATATCGCTGGATCTTCGATGAAATCCGCTGCCGAAGTCGCCGCAAGAATCGTCTCTGGCGATTGGGGGCGCGCGATGCCGAAACCTTGCACGAAGTCGACGCGCATGCTCTGCAGTACTTCGAGCGTGGCTGCATCTTCCACCCATTCCGCAATGCTCTGCATGCCGAGATTGCGCGCGAGGCCGATGGCTGCTTCGACGATGGCCGCGTTGGCGGACAGATGATGGATGTCGCGCACGAATCCGCCGTCGATCTTCAGCGCATCGGCCGGCAAGTCACGGAGATACGGAAACGACGTATAGCCGGAGCCGAAGTCGTCGAGTGCGACGCGTGCGCCGAGCTGCTGAAGACTGTCGATCAGCCGCCGGGTATTGTCCAGATCATGCAGCGCGACGCCTTCGGTGATCTCGATGCAGAGCATCGGCACCACGTGCCGATAACGACGGAAAAGCGCGCCAATCTCGGAGACGAAGTGCTCGTCGTTCAACGAAGCGCCGCTCACATTGACCGAAATGAAGCGCGTGCGCGTCAGCTTCGCACGATGGCGGTCGATCCACTCGAGTATCGTTCGGATCACCCACTGGTCGAGCGCGGAGATCGTGCCATTGGCTTCCGCGGCCGCGATAACACGCACAGGTGGAATCGTGCTGCCGTCCGGCGCGCGCATACGCAGCAATACCTCGAAGTCGAGCGCATCGTATGGCGCTTCCATCGACATGATGGGCTGCATCGCCAGGTAGAACCCGTCGCTCGGCAAATCGCCGCTGAACGTTTCGATCAGGCTCAAGTCGCGCGCACGCTCACCGAAGATTGTCGCATTGCTGCGATACGTGACCACGCGGCCGTTGCCATTGCGTTTCGCGTCGCGGCACGCGGCGTCCGCCATGGAGATCGCCTCTTCGGCGCGCAGACCCGGTGGTGATTCGATGACGCCTGCCGATGCCCGAACCTGGAACGCACGCTTGCCGATCCGGTACGGTGCGCCGCCAATGGTGTCGACCATCTTCTGCGCAGCCATTGCCGCGTCTTCGAGTGGTGACGCGCCGAACAGGATCACGAACTCATCGCCCCCAATGCGACCGATGCGGTCGGCCGGAGCGAGTTCGCCTTCCATTCGCTGCCGTACCTGGCGCAATACCTCGTCGCCGATGTGGTGCCCGTACAAGTCGTTGATGAGCTTGAAGCGATCCAGGTCCAGGTAGCCGATGATGCGCTGTTCGCCAGTGGCCACCGCCTGTTCGGTGATGTCGTGCATCTCGCGCTCGATCCCGCGGCGGTTCAGCGCCCCCGTGAGCGGGTCGTGCTCGGCAAGATAGCGTAGTGTCTGGACGGCCCGCTGGCGCTCCGTGACGTCCTGGATGGAGCCTTCGAGCTGGGTGCCGGCTTGAGCAGCACGCACGAGATAGTGACAATGCGTGGCGCCGGCTGCCTCTGATGGATCGTCATCGGTTGCTTCATCGCCAAGCGGCGCGGCATCCCGCGCCAACTCGCGCTCGACGGCGTCGCCACTTGCCATCGCCTGGTCATAAAGCGGCTTCCAGCTTCCCGGCGTGAAGTAATCGTCCCAATGGTGGTGCGCATCGCTGGCACGCATCCCGAGCATGGCTTGAAGCGCGGGGTTGAAACGTGCAAAGCTGCCGTCGGCGTTTAGCGTAAAGAGCCCGACTGGCGTAAGCGCGTACGTTCGATTCAACTCGGCCCGCATGCGCGCGCGCTGTTGACGTTCCGACCGGATCTGCTCGGCGATCGCAAACGCCGCCATCAAACTCGAGATGAGCGCGGCGGTCACGTTGTTCAAGCCGTGAATCAGAATTCGCGTCTTGAACGCTGCCGTCGCGACTTCGGAGAGGCTCGCAAGCAGCGTCACCGCGAGCGCGGCCCCATACCACATGGCCGTGCGCGACGGGGCGTAGATCAGCAACCGGCCGAGCATGAACACCACCACGCCAATCGCGAAGCTTGCCGTGACCCACATGAGCGGCAAGTACATCGGCACCGGTAGTGCGATCGATGCGGCGAGCAGCACAAAGCCAAGCCCAAGGACCGCGCGAAAGAGCCGCTGATAGCCGATGCGCGGCAGGTCGTGGCGAAACAACGTGGCAAAGAGCGTGCAGGTCAGGATGTAGTAGACCGGCACGGTGATCTTGCGAACCAACGAGACCCAGCCAACGGGAATAGGCGAGCCGAGCCACAATGTGTCCCAACCCATCGAGATGGCACCGAGACGAAGGTTGCCAAACAGCCACGCCGCGAACAGGACATACACCCAGTCACGGTTGATGAACGCCGCGACGAGCACGAACACAGCGAGCGTGGCAAGTCCGCCTTCGAGCAGACCGGCACGGCGATAGAAGGTATCGTTGGTTATTTTTTGTTCGGTGTCCGACAGGTAGGTTGCACTGATGGCGGCGGGACCGCTGAAGACGGCACGGCACAAGGCTTCGGTACGCTGGCCGAGCATGAGCGAGACGCCGTTGCCGGAGCGCTCCAGATTGCCGGATACCGTGCGCTGGTCCGATACCTGCCCCAGCGGCTCGAGGCTGGTTCCGTCATAGCAGGCGATCTGCTGGATGTGGCGAGACGGGATTCGCAGGACGACGCGCGACGCGGGCGAACCATTCGCGGGCGGCTGTGTGGCGCCGGCCACGTGAGTCGGGACGGTCGCAGCAAACCAGAACGGTGTTTCGCTTAGCCGCGTGTCATATTGATCGATCGGACGCGTGCGTTGCAGGGCAGTTGCGGCGGTCGGCGCGTCCAGACGGCCAGCCGGATCGGCGAGCACGCGCAGCGCGACCGGCGTGCCGACCGGTACATCGGCAGGGGCACCGGGATTCAGCAGCACGAGCAGGGACAGCATGCCGATCGCGACCGGGACCGCGTAATACGAAAACAGGAAGGAAAGCGTCTCAATCATCGACGCCGTTCGGTCGACACCGCCGCCGGTGAAAGAAAGGTGTGCGCGCCTTAGCGTTATCATCCGTTGTTTTCCATGGACCGGCTTCCAGGTCCGAGATCCTTTACCGACGCCAGTCAAGTGGCGCCCATTGAAGTCGCGCGGTC
Organism: Burkholderia sp. Ac-20353; assembly: GCF_017104785.1. Classification (NCBI taxonomy): domain Bacteria; kingdom Pseudomonadati; phylum Pseudomonadota; class Betaproteobacteria; order Burkholderiales; family Burkholderiaceae; genus Burkholderia; species Burkholderia sp. Ac-20353. The sequence goes on from NZ_JAAGPL010000021.1 coordinate 38,953, forward strand.
ACACATGAATCTCATCACGGGTCACCGGCCGGGGCGGTAGTGTCCCCGGCCAGCGACCCGACTGTGGATCGCGGCATTTCCAGCACTGCATCCCCGTGCACGCCATTGTACGACCTACCGATGGCCTGCCACCCAATCTTCATGAGATACAGCGCTAGCGTTCACCGCTTTCGCGCACGGGTCACCGCGTAGCCCAGGCAGTGCTTGCGCGCATTGCAACGGCCCCCTGCCCGAGCGCGGCCGGCACCGGCTCTGACCAGGCCAGGGAAGGCGCGGCAGTCAGATCGATATCCGGGTGATGTGTCATCATCATGAACGTGTAAAGCGAGTGCTGTGCGCCGCGCCAGAGCGCCTCCGCACTACCCGGCTGGAATGCCATGACACGATGCGGGATGTTTTGCGCATGGGCGAGCGGCCGGAACTCCTTCTCGCCAAAGACATCACAAAACAGCAGCCCCGCATAGATCCGGTCAAGCGGGGTGCGCGCCGCCACCACCATCCAGTCGATCTGCTCTTGCAGGCAGTACAGATAGAACGCCTTGAAAAGCGCGAGGCGCACCATCCGGCCGGGCTCGCCGGTCTCCACACCGAGGCGCGTCGCCCCGATCAGCCGCCCCGACACCCAGTCGGGCAAATCTACCGACTGTTCAAGGGATAACGGCTGGAAGCGGTTGGACTGAAGTCTCATCGTTCCGACCGGGCGACCGGAGAGCTTCGATTCGGCGAGCAGGATCAGGCCGCCGGGATCGCTGTCGTAGGTCTCCGGCTGATCCATCGTGCGTGCAAAATCCGGGACGTGACGCTGGTAAGCCGCCTGGCGCATCTGAAGGGCGCGCTTCATGCTGTCGCCGTCGGCAACGACGCGCACGGCAAACGGCAATCGTTCGACGCGGCGTCCCGGTCGGGGAGCGCCGGGCTGCAGCGTGGGCGCCATCGATGCAGTCAGAACCGGGCTCGGTTGGGAAATAACGTCTGCGTGGGTTTGGGACATGCTCAGTTCCTTTTTGAGTTGCGCTGTGGCCGGTTGGCCGCAGCGCCTCGGAGCTTCGCATGACACATCGCCCGGCAGCTTTGCAACGGGCATCCAGCTTCACCTTCGCCTCGGACGCTTCATGCGTCTGTGCAGGTCAAGGCCGCTGAAAGAATCGAATTGAATTCAATTGAATTGGCGATGCAGGAACCACTATCCATGCCAGGACGACCAGGTTCCTCACGCAGTTGGCACGTGAATTCTGGCCTTGACATGTTTCAGATTGGCCACGATCGTGAACGTCATGACAATCAACAGCGACCACGAACTCCATTTGCCCGCACTCACCGTAGCCCACGCGCCGATCTGATTGGGATACCGCCAAATTGAAAAGAACGTACTGATGTTTTCGGCGACCCACAGAAAGAATCCGATCAACACGAAAGCCAGAAGCAACGGCATCTTTCTGCGACGATCCAACGGGCGGAAATAAACCGTCGTGCGGGCATACAGTCCGGCCAATCCACATGCCAGGTACCAGCGGTAGTCACCGATGTAGCGATGCGTAAAGAAATTGATATAGATCATCACCGCCATCGCACCCGCCATCCAATACGGTGGATGATGCCGCACGCGGAGCTCCAGAATCCGCCATGCCTGAATCACATAGCTGCCGACCGCTGCGTACATGAAACCCGAAAAGAGCGGAACACCCCAAACCTTCGTATACGCAAAGTCTGGATAACTCCATGACTGGATTCCCTTCGATGTCTTGAATACCTCGAGCCCGAATCCGATCACATGGAACAGACTGATTGCCTTGATTTCATCGACAGATTCGAGTCTGGCCCAAATCATGACAGCCTGGATCGCCAGAGCAATCACCAGTAGCAAATCGTAGCGAGGGATACCCAGCAAGCCTGCACGCGGCACCGTAAACATCGCCAGAAAAATTGCCGCGGCGAACAGACAACAGCGAGCCTCTTTGATGCCGAAAGCGAGACACTCAAAAAATACACGCCTTGAGCCTGCCAGGGCACGACCTCGACTTGAGGCAGTCAGGCAAAAGTCTATCCAGTTCCGGTGCTGCTTCGCTTTTGTTGTAACCATCGACAACTGAGTCAGAAAAAGGGCCGTTTGGAAAGCGGCAGGTCAGTGTTCGACATGGCGCCCCGTTTCGTCCGATCTACCGGATGATCCGCTCGTAGAGCGATGCAATATATCCGCTAGGAAACGGTTTCATTCCGACGCGAGCGAAGCCCAGCGATTCATAATAGGCACATAGTCTTGCGTTCTTCACTTCGCAGTCCAGTCGTAATCGATCACGGTTGTGGGCGCGAACGAATTCCGCAGACCAGTCGATTGCGTAGTTGCCAAGGCCAAGACCGCGAAAGCCATCGCGAACAGAAAGTCCATGCAGGTATCCGGCATTGGGTTCCCGTGGTCCCCAGTATTCGTCGTCTTGCCACGAAAGTGACATCATCCCTGCCGCGATCCCGTCTTGCTCGACAACGTATAAACCGCCTTGATCCAGTGTCCGCTGGGCCGCCTCGACCGTCCACCCGCTTCGTCCCCAAACGAAGTCTCCCCTGCTCAGTTTGTACGCAGTTGCATCGTTGCGAATAGTCGCAAGAAGGGGAACGTCCTCCGCCCTGGCATCACGGACATGCAGCCGATGAGGGGAAACGCCTGCACAGTCGGAACTCGTTGAACTCGCCATTTCCTGTTGAAAGCTCCTGACAAGACGGCCTGCGTGGGGGCCTTATGGGGCTGGATTGTCAGCGATTCTCGCCTTGGCGTCGAGCGCCCGCTTCTGGCCGAGACCCGCCTACCGCACGTTTCCGAAAAATTGCTGGTACATCTCCGCGAACGCAATCGGAGCCGGTTGACTTCTCAACCATTCCGCTATCGATTGCGCGCAGGCAAGCGCGCTCGAAGATGACGTGTCAACAACATGGTCGTAATGGCGATCGGCGTGGATCGAATCGAACTGCGATTTGGCCAACCCGATCTTCCTGTTGCCGCGCGCTTGCTCACGCTCAATCAATTTGTCTAGCGAGCAAAAAACACCGACGATGAAGACAGGAAAACCGAACAAATCCTCAAGCATGTAATGCCATGCGTCGGCTGAAAGGACGTGATCGACGATCACCGCCTGACCGTGCCGGGAATAGGTAGCGGCGGTGGCATTTATCGCTCTGCATAACGCAGCAACGCGAACCTGCGCCAATCGCTTCTCGACGTCCCAGTAGCCCGCAGGCTCCATATTTCGAAATGCATCCAGCTCGAGATGCAGATGATGCCCCGGCAGTTCATCACGCAGGCATCTCGACAAGGTACTTTTTCCAGAACTGCTCGGGCCATTGATTACGATGATTGACCCGTAGGGCGAGTCTTGCTTCTCTATTGTCGGCATTTTCATGGGCAATCCATCGAGAGCATGCGAACGCAGATGTTCGACATCGATTGTCGACCATTCATACAGCGATGTGAACGTGCGGTTGTGGCCGGCTAGCGACCGCTCGCCGGCCGTCACGTAATCACGTCGGTCTGCTCCGCCATCTCGAGGGCGTCGTCGACTTCAATGCCGAGGTACCGAACTGTACTTTCCAGTTTGGTATGTCCGAGGAACAGCTGTACTGCCTGCAGGTTTTTCGTTCTACCCGCGAAGGCCCCATGCCGATTGTCGCTCCCATGACAATCTCCTTTCACTTGAGGGAGATCCAGTCTGAGTCCGGAGCAACGGGCGCTACCCGACCCGGAGGAGACGCTCGGCCGCCGACTCACAGCCGTCAGTCCACAGGTGTGGAACGGGCCTTCAGAAAATCAGCCTGAAGCAGCCGCAGCCGAAATTTCGAGTGCGTGGACGGTAGGTACCGGCTCATTTGCCGACAAACCCGCATTGCTGAAAGCGAAAAGTCACCGACTGAGGGTCCACAGCTTGATCCGACGATCCCGTGATCCCCAGGCGGACCTCCCGTCGGGCAGCACCGCGAGCGCAGATACGGAATCCGTATGTCGTGATCAGATTTTTAAAGTTCCGGTAATTTGTAGTAAGGATTTGGAAACGGACTTTTGTGTTGATATCCGATATCTATAATTCGAAAATCATACGGATTACGCGACGAAATAATCATTACCCTAATTAACAGCGGAGCAAGTTTAAACCACCATACAAACCTCCTCCACGTCCACCCCCGAGACTCAAGGAATATTATAAAACGCTTTGCCATAATGGATCCGTGATCCGCTGCAATTTGGAAATAATGAGTCGCCCGCCCCATATCCCTGGGAACATCATTATTACCATAATAATATACCAGCGCGATCCAAAAATACGCCCTTGAAAAACCCTTCTTTGCCGAATCCTCCAAACACGGAATGGCGGACTGCAAATCTCCTTGAGCCATAAAAATACTGCCCATACCAAACAAAGCCTCAGCATTGCCCTGCTCTACCGCCTTACTGAACCAATGAGCCGATGTCTCATATTTTTTCAGCCCATAAAATGTCCATCCAAGATAATTTTGACAATAAGGAAGCCTTGAGTATGGCTCAGTCTCACAAAACTCAATCGCCCTATCATACTGCTTTCTTTCGGCAAATCTTGTCACCACGCACCAGCAGTCATATTCATTCATGTTGGCGCCCACCTAAATTTGTGCCCTTCGCATGATGACGAGCAGTAATAGTATTGCCCAAACAGTCCAACGTAACTGGAAGCGGCGGCGCGAACCCACTGCCATTGATGCTTCGTCTCGTCTCAAGCCACAGTCTGTATTGGCGCCGCCGCGGAAGCAAGTCGACGAGCCAATTTTCGTTGTCCCCAAACCGTCCAACGATTTCACCGTCGACTACCCCTTGCTGTCCGTCAGGTAAGCCACATTACTGTTCACGTCATAGCCGTATGTCTCGGTCACGTTCGAGGCATCATTTTTGATATATGACGCTCTCGCACGTCATTACCAAATTGCGTGCGATTGCCGTTTGTACGCATGAATGGTGGGACACCTTGCGTCTGATCTTTCCGTCCCTATGCTAGCCACACGACTCCACGTGAGCGAACGCAGCTTCAGGCGTAGCTACAAGACTGAAGCAGGCGGGACACCTGCGCGCGGTTGAACGACAGCGTCATCGGGCGCGCTCGATGTCCCGCCACCAACGTCCGTCCGTTGTGAGCGATCAAAGTTGGGGGACAAAACGGCCACTGGAGCGTCCTGCCGACCGCGCAGTCGAAAGTCAGAAATTGGCCGGCCACTGCCCGATGCGGTCGGCTGAAGTCGACCCTCAACACCCGTTCGGACTGCCGCCGCCGCAACGACTGCTTTCGCGCTCCTTCCGTCAATGGAGACGTTGCGATCTCAAGCAGCGAGGTATTCACAAGCGCCCAGGCGCGCCGCTACCGATCGACTGTCAGCGAACGGAAGCCCTAACGTATTCGGCGCGCCTCTTCTCCAGCCTCTCAAACTCGGCGTTGTGGAGCTGAAGGTACGCAGCCCGTTCGTCGCAGGGCATGACCGCGAGATCGGGCATCGGGCCCAGCCTCTCCCGGTCGAGTCCCTTTAAAACCGCCGAGCATTCCAGTTTGCCGTTGGGCCGAAAAGTGATCATGTAACGGTCGAATAACGCGTCGAGGTTTGCCGAAAGCAGAAGCCCATTTTTGGGGTCGCGCCTTTGCGTGCCCGACGAGTTTTTCCACGGCAGGATATGCGAAGCTCGCAGCGCCGGGCGGACGCTCAGCCCAGTGGCAGCGCATGCGCCGCCGAACTCCGCGTCCAGATCAGAACGGAATTGTCCTTGCCCCAGTCGCACAGCCACTTCAGCGAGGCGTTCAGTTTCGGATTTCGATGTGTCCGCGAGGATGGCAAGTACATCATTCTGAATCTGCACCGCATCGCTGCTTCCCGTCGACGGAAAAAAATCTTCGTCGATGCGCCTTGCCCAGTCCCGCATCAGTAGCAGCGTCGTCGCTTTATCTTTGACCCAAAGATAGGACCCACTGTAGTCAGTGTGGACGTATAGCGCTTCCGGGTGACAGCCATGTTGCTTGGCGAACGTCCCCATGTCGAAACCTTCAGGAATCTTGTTCCTGAACGATCGCGATCCCGCCTTTGAGAATCGGTACGCGCAGGCATACCCTTTTCGTCCCCAAAGGTCCGCGTTCATCGAGCCTATGACGACGCCTCGCCAGGTAACGTGTAGGGTTTTGCGCTGGTCGTGTCTTGGGCCTTGCTCCGTTGTCTTGACGAAGAAATCCTCCGCTTCCAGTGCGTCGATGACGCTCATTGCAAACGCATTGGGCGGTTCGCCCGTATAGGTCAATAAATCAGGCATGGAAAAGGTACAGTAGTGAAATGCTGACAGTATATTGATCGTTGCATATCGCGACTTCTCTTACAGTCTGCCGATCAACGAGCGTTCGTCGGTGATGATCCGATGGCCGGTTACGGAGCAGTGCCGACGCCTGAACGTCTGACCGACGCTGCGGGCGAACGACGCTTTGTGGCCGGCAAGCGACCGCTCGCCGGCCGTCATGCCATCAAACTTTGGTTTGCTCCGCCATCTCGATGGCATCGTCGACTTCAATGCCGAGGTAGCGAACAGTACTTTCCAGTTTGGTATGTCCGAGCAGCAGTTGTACCGCCTGCAGATTTTTCGTTCGCTGGTAAATCAATGAAGCCTCTGTGCGGCGCATCGTGTGGGTGCCATACGCGGCATCGTCGAGTCCAATCGAGGCGACCCAGCGATGTACCAGTCGGGCATATTGCCGCGTCGACAGATGGGGCGAAGCATGCTGCCGACTGGGAAAAAGATAGTCGGCAGCCTTCAAGCTCCGCGACCCGATCCAGGCTTCGAGGCTCCGGCGAGTCTGCTCCGTTATCTCGAACTGCACCGGCCGCTGCGTCTTCTGCTGCATGACTGTCGCCCGTGATCCAACATGACTGCCCGGGCAGACATCCTGCACTTGCAGCCGCGTCAGGTCGCACGCCCGCAGTTTGCTGTCGATCGCGAGGTTGAAAATCGCCAGTTCACGAATGTTCGATGCCATTTGAAGTCTCGTCCGAATCGCCCAGATCTCTCGGAGCTTCAATGGGGGCTTTTGCCCGGTAAGTTTGCCCTTGTTCCAGGGCACACGATGACCGGTAGTCAGGTTCTCGGTTTTCATGACAATCTCCTTTCAGTCGAAGGGAGATTCAGTCTGCGCTCCTTCAGGCGGTCGCTAACCGACCCTGAACGGTCGGCTAATCAGCGATCTGTCTAATGGCTGCTTCCGCGTGTGATCGGTCATACAGAACGCGGCGGCTAGAATGAACGGTATTGTTTGACCCTGAGGTTAGACGCCGTTGTGCGGGCGGCCGCTACGGAGCCTGATCTCGCCAAGCTTCTTCAGCGCTTGGTCTGATCAACGCCTGAACCAACCAAGGGACGCAGCATGTTCGAAAACGACACCAAAAATCAACATTTTGTCACCCAGGCCGAGCAGAGGCTCAACGCCGCCAATCCCGAGGCTGATGATAAAAATAAGCGTATTTATTCGTTCAAACTTGTCGACCGCGAAAATTACGGACTTGCTCTTGAAAAACCGGACGGAAACCGCATCAGTAAAAATTTGTCGGCCTCGGATATTTTCAGTTTTGATGTAGCAGGCAACAGCGATAAGCGGTTCAATTTTGAAACATTGTTTCAAAAATACGAAGGCCATGTTGCAACGCATACCAGTAATCTTCTAGATAAGCTCAAGGCAAACAACAAAGACATAAAGACCGAAATCATCAATCTGTTTTCTGCCAAACTTCTGAACTTCGTGAGAAATCCGTTCTCGGTTGTAAAGATCATCAACACGTTTCCTGGCCTTGCCGCACACGACCCGACAAATCCAGAGCTGCTCAGAATGTACCGGCGCATTGTTGACGGAAGGAAACCGCATCAAGCACACCGATGTTCGGAACTCGGGATAAGCAATGTACAGTATCTCGAATGGCTGCGGATTCTGTTCATGTTGCTCGTGCCGTTGGAAAACGGGCAGCCCAATTTTTTTGATCAAATCATAAAAAAATTATTTGAAGACCGTGACAATTATCTAGCCGTATGGGTCTGTGAATATGATCATGAAAGCTGTCTGCTTCCTGACCGAGGATATAGTCAGCCGATTGCCAATGGCCCGCATATGGCATTTTCCTTCAATCTGCGTCGGAATGCTTTCATAACCTATATTTTTGCCGATCCTCGTACGCTTCTGGACGGCAAGGCGCATCCCGAGTTCCTGGACCAGGTGCTTGCTGATCGAAAGTCGCTTCCCCTTAAGCCGATTGATGTTCAATTTTTGCGTAACAACCGTGAGCTGCTTGCCATCTACAACGGGCACGTCGTCTACCAGTGTCACGAGCGGGTATTTTGCGCGGTCAAAGATGGACTGGTCCTGCCTCAACGTAGGCGTGAATGACCCTTATGTAATTGGATGCGCCACTCGAGTGTCCATCATCGGCATTGGATGACTGACTGCTTATGGCCGACAGCGGTCAAAAGCAACCGGCGATGCCGACCCAAAGCCGAAGTTGAATGGGCCGAGGTAACGTGCCCGGAACCGGACATTCGAGCAGTCAGTGCGTTGAAGGCGCGCGCAACTTGCCAGCGGAAACGCAATCCGCGCCCGTGGGCATACGCTTACAGCGATGCCCGCTCCAGAAACTTCTTGATCTCGAGAGAGTAGGCTCCGGGATGCGAGAATCTGAACATGTGGCCGGTGCGCGGCATGATGACTTCCTGTGAGCCCTTTATACCCTTCAGGAGGATCCCCGCGGCTTCTTCGCCGATCAGCTTGTCTTCCTCGGGAGTCAGGATCAGCGTGGGGACGTCGATCTTCTTCAGAAGGATCGTATAGTCCACCTTCTCGATCGAGCGCATGCGGTTGACGTAGGCTTTGTGGGGCGTCTCCTTGACGAAGAAGGCGCGACTCTTTTCGGTTGACCAAGGGATTTCCCCCTCGCTGTCAAACGACGAAGCCAACTGTGCTGCGTGGACCCGAAGGGTCGTCTGTCGGTAAAAGGGCCCGGGGAAGAATGGTGCAAGCGCTGCCAGCGTCTTGAGCAAGGGCGACGAGATTGGGCTCTTGGCAAAACCACCAGAGATCACCAGGCCCTTAAGACCCTTCGGCTGCCGCGTCGCAACCGCGATTGTGGAGACCGCGCCGTACGAATCGCCAACCAGGACATAGCTTTCGAGATCCTTCACCTGGTCAGCGATGAAGTCGGCCAACGTTTCCAGTTCGCACACGTCGTCCGGCAAACGAAGGGTACGCATGGTGCGATCCTGCAAGCAGGTCAACTGGTCAAGCTGCCACGGGGCCCCGGCGAAGCAAGGGATCATGACCAAGGTGGGCTCTGTTTTCATGGGGTACTCCTGGCGGGTTGAATAAACGTCGACCCAACTCTAGGAGGACCGAGGCATTCGATCCAATGGCATTTACACACCATGTCGATGCACGAGATTCATGGCCCCGGGGCGCTCTGGCCGCAGCAAGGCCACGCCGATGTTTAGCCGGCGATAATCATGTTCGTCATCCACTCAACGGCGGGCTCGTTGGCGCGCCCTCGAGCTCGAATAACGAGCACCTCCCAAGTGGGTAGCGCCAAGGGCAGCTCAAAAAGGCTCAACTGCGCGGTCTCCTGCATCCGCAATGCGACCCGCTCAGCAACAACGGCAATCGATTGCGAAGCGCCAACCATGAACGGAACAGCCAGAAAGCTCGGGCAGGTAACGGTCACCTTGCGGGTACGACCGAGGTTCTCCAGCGCATCGTCGACAGCGCCCCGCGTATCGCCGCGCGGCGAAACCAGAATGTGGAGCAGGCGAGCGAAGTCATCCAGGTCCATGTGCAGCTTCTTGCCTCGCTTGATCAGAGCCGGGTGGCCCTTGCGCGCGATGCCGACGAAACGCTCCTTATGGACAAGCTGGCAATCAAAGCGCTGCGGGATCTGAACAAAAGAGCCCGACCCTAGCACGATGTCGAGTTCGCCCGCGTCCAACATGCGCAGAGAGGATTCGACATCGGCCGGCCCGAGCTTCAGCACGGCGTCCGGCGCAGCGGCCTGAATCTTGGCCAGGACAGGGGCGATGACGGTCAATACGGCGTGATCGGTGGCCGCCACTGAGAGCGTCGCTTGCAAACGACCTGGATCGAACGGGCCACGTGGACTGGCGACGAGCCTGACCGACTCGAGCACCGCCGCGACTCTCGGCATTAACTCCATGGCCAGCGGTGTCGGCACGATCCCGCGGGGATTACGCATGAAAAGCTGATCATCAAAGGCTGTACGCAGCCTCGATAAGGCGTGGCTGGTTGCGGACTGGGACAAATGCAATCTTTCGGCCGCGCGGCCGACGTGCCTTTCGGCCCAAAGCGCCTCAAGTACAACCAGAAGGTTGAGATCGAAACGCGTCAGATCCAGGGGCTTCATGCTGTATTGGATTCTTCGGTGATAACTCGAAGCACGGAACTTTCATACAGCCCTTTCGGGGCTGCTCCCGTGCACGATAAAGACCGCCTGGAGCGGGCTCCGGTTCCAGGCCATGCCCCCTTTATTTGCTGCCTCAAAGCAGACGCTCACGGTCGGCCGCCCGATCACCATGCCAGCCAGCCTAAAGCACTTGGCTCACACGTTCGGCCGCAGGCACGGGTACCGAAAGCACAAGGGACGTCGTGATGGTGCCAAAGCTGCCGATCCTGTCGATGACAGCCTCCAGTTCCACGCTTGACCGGGCCAGCACCTGAAGAATGTAGCTGTCCGACCCGGTAACCCGCAGCACCTCCACGACGTTTGGCGTCTCGCGAAACGTCTTCAGAAGGCTCGTGCCTCTCTCGGCTGAAGCGCCGATCCGGATCACCGCATGGATCGGGAAGCCAACGCGTGTCCAGTCCACTTCGGCGCGATACCCCTTTATGACTCCCCGCTCCTTCAGGCGGCGAACCCGCTCGGCACATGCCGGGGCCGTGAGCCCGACCTCGGCCGCAAGCGATTTGTAGGGCGCCCGGCCGTCACGCAGCAGCATCCTGACCAGCTTCAGGTCCGTCGCATCGAGAAAGTTTCGGTCGGTGTTTTCCATGAAAACAAAAGAACAAGTAGATGCTGACTTTCGATTCTAAAGCAGCCATCGATCAAATATGAAGCAAACTTGAGTCATTGCCAACTTATTTGCGGACGGCCATATGCAGCACGTTACTACATCGGGATTCGCCTTCGTCGAGTTCGTGGGCCCGGACGAGGAGGCGCTCGTTTCCCTGTTCGGGAAGTTCGGGTTCAGGGTCGTGGGACAACACGAAAGGACAGGCGCCGTCCTTCTGCGTCAGAACGAGGCTGTCGTCATCGCAAATCCGACGCCAAACCCGTTCCGCGATGTCCACGGCGCTTCGGCGCGCGCAATCGGTATCAAGGTCGATAACGCGGCGAAAGCGTTGGCGCAAGCCCTCGAGGGCGGCGCGCGCCTGGCGACGCCCGCCGCCTTTGGCGATTTCGCCGTCGATTCACCTGCCATCGCGGGTATCGGCGACAGCCTGGTTTACTTCGTCGATCACGACTTCATGTCGGAGTTTGCAGTTCCTTACCGGCTGGGCGAATCTACCGCGGTTGTCGGGGCTGCGATCGAAGCGATCGATCACACGTCGAATATCGTGAGGCCGGAGAACCTCGATCGGTGGGCCGATTTCTATAAGGATACCTTCGCATTTGTTCAGAAGCAGTATCTGGATGTGAAAGGCAACCAGACCGGCATGCGGGCCAGGTCGATGGTCAGCCCCTGCGGGAAGGTCTCGATCCCGATTGCCGCGGCCGCACATGACGAGCCCGGCGTATTGAACCAGAACGACGAGTTCATCCGTGACTACAACGGCGAGGGCATTCAGCACATTGCGCTTCTGTCCTCGAACATCGAGCTGACGATCGACGCTTTGGAAGCAGCGGGAATCGAGTTCATGGAGGCCCCGCCGAAGACCTATTACCAGAATCTCGACGCGCGGGTTCCGGGCCACGGTCAGAAGCTGGACAGCATCGAACGCCGGGGAATCCTCCTGGACGGCAAGGGTGATGGAAGGATCTTGCTGCAGCGGTTCACGCGACGCCAGATCGGACCGATCTTCTTCGAGATCATCGAGCGGCGCGGCGAGGACGGCTTCGGTGAAGGCAATTTCAAGGCGCTCTTCGAATCGCAGGAACAGGACCAGGTCCGGCGCGGATCGCTTAACGCCTCTTAACTCAGCCAATAGTCAACCAACAGTCAGCCAATAGTCTCTTTCGATACCCAGGTACCCACCATGCAAGCATCCAGGACCACCATCACTCTTTCGAATCCCCATCCGGTTCTCGGCAACACCGATGTGTTCAACACGTTCAACTATGCTCCCGCTGTTGCGGCAGGGGGTCTGTTGTTCGTCGCCGGCCAGATCGGGATCCGGGCTGACGGGACCGTTCCCGCGAACGTCGAAGAACAGATCGATCTCGCGTTTCAGCGGCTGGGCGCGATCCTGCAAGCAGCCGGGCTGGGCTTCGATGATCTCGTCGAGCTCGTCAGCTATCACGTCGATATTGGCAACCAGCTTGCGGTGTTTCGCGAAATCAAGGATCGCTATATCAAGGAGAATGCGCCGGCGTGGACCATTCTCGGGGTGGCGGCATTGGCGCGGCCGGCCCTCCTCGTCGAGATCAAGGCGGTGGCTGCGACCTGAGGTCAGTTCGCAGCGAGGCGACCGCCTGGCGACGGAGCCTCCCGAGGGATGGCCGTTTCGTGATGAGCGTCAGGCGCTGCGATGAGGCGCTTGTCCTCGGGCTTCATTCAGCATCCATTTCGCAAATGCCTGTAGTGGCCCGTCAGCCAACTCGATCGGCTCAGGCAGGACGAGGCAGAAGTTTTTGGTAATCGCCTTGCCATCGGGCCAGGGCGCGACCAAACGGCCCTGCTCGAGTTCGGCTCCGATGTAAAGGCGCGGCACCAAAGCGACACCCAGGCCGGCCAGCGCCGCTTCTATCAGCATGGAATGGAGATCGTAACGTGCGCCAATCGCCGAATTGGTCAGCACGATGCCGGACTCCTGTGCATAAATCTGCCAGGCGTCCGGGTTTTGTCGCCGGTGAAGGCGTGGCAGTTCATCCAGCGACGGGTTCGCCACGGCGCCCGCGAGGAGCGCCGGACTACAGACAGGCACAAGCACCTCCTCCAGCAGCGGATGCAGATGCATCCCCGCCCATGCCGGATGCTCGAAATGAATGGCTGCGTCGAAACCGCTACCCGCGAGAAGGAACGGCTCCATACGTTCGGCGATATGCACCGTAATGTTCGGATGCTGATTCTGAAAATGTTTCAGCCGGGGGATCAGCCAACGAGTGGCGAAGGTCGGAATGGCGGCGATATCGATGCTCGCGCCCTCGATGGGCTGCCCCATCAGGTACAGGCTGTCCCGTTCCAGCCGATCCAGAGTCTCGCGAACCTGCACCGCATATCGCGCACCGTTGGGTGCAAGCCGTACCCGATTGCCAATTCGCTCGAACAAGGTGACGCCCAAAAACGCCTCCAACCGGCCAATCTGACGGCTGACGGCGCCCTCCGTCCGTGCCAGCTCCTCGGCGGCTCGGGCGAAGCTTCCGTGTCGGGCCGCGGCCTCGAACGCCTGGAGTGCGGAATTGCTTGGAATCTTGCGTGGCATGGGCGTCTCGCCGATCAGAGGGGGTTCACGGTCAGCTTGAGCAAATATCACTGAAGCCTGACTTTATTTCGTTTTATACGCTGGAAACGCGAGCTTAGCATTACGTTACTGCAATGAACATGGAACGTTCGCCGCAGGATGCGGATCCCCCTCCAAGGACAATCTGTTGACGTTCTCCGCTGCCTAAAGGGAGCGGATTCCCACGACTGGCGATGCACGTCCGCATCGGAGAATGTTCAACGCAGCGTTGGTATCACGATCATGCTCGACACCGCAGTTGCTGCAGGTCCACTCTCTTACTCGCAGTCCTGCGATACCTTTCGGCCGCGTCGTGCTGTCTTTCGATCCGCACGACGAACAGGACTGGGTCGAACCGCTTTCGTCCACTTCCACGAACGTGGCTCCGTGCGCCATCGCCTTGTAACGGAGCTTGTCCCGGAAGGACGACCAGGCTGCGTCGTAGACGCTCTTCGCCAGCCTGGTTCTGGCGAGTTTCGCGGCCGATACGTTGCCGACCGCGATGTAATCGAAGCGTCGCACCAGATCGAGCGCGAGCTTGTGCTGGAAATCGTTGCGCGAGTTCGCCACCTTGGCGTGCAGCTTCGCGATATGCCGCTTGTGCTTGCGCGCCCGTTGCGCCTTCGCCAGCTTGTCGGCCGCGAGTCGGCCGAACCGGTCATTCGGCAGCTTCTCGCCGGTCGAAAGTGTTGCGAAGTCTTTCAGACCGAGATCGATGCCGACGCCGGAACGGATCGGGCGCGCCTGAACATCGGGCAGCTCGATCACGATGTTGAGGAACCAGTTGCCGCGCGCATCCTGTGCGAAGTTGGTTCCGTCCTTGATCTTGCCGTCGGGAAGCGGGCGGCTGTTGAATACACGGAAGGTGTTGCCGGCGAAGCGGAACGCGTCGCCCTCGCGTTTCAGGTCGCGGCCCTTCAGCGGCACCCAGCCCAGCGATTTCCTGCCGCGATAGCGCAGGTAGGGGCGACGGTGTTGGCTGCGCGATTTCGCGTATTGCTCGCAGGTCGCGTTGACCGTGCCGGAGTGAATGCCCAGTTCCTTGCTGCTGCCGGTGGTCAGCACGTTCAGCTCAAAACCCGTTGGCCACTTCTTGTTCCACTTGAGCGCGTGCTTCTGCGTGTCGTTGCAGAAGTTCCAGACGTAGTTCACCGCGCGGCTCTGCTTGTTCAGCAAGCCGTTGAGCGACTTCACCCGGTAGCGATAAACAAGAATCATGCCGGTCATTCTAACGAAGGAATGCCGCCTGTCGGCGGCGCTCCTTTCCTCCTCGCCATCAATGGCGAGGTCTCTAGGAGCAACTGATGATGATCTATACCGTGGAATGCAGCTTCGCCGACCTCAACAGCGAAGCCGAATGGAACGACTTCTACAGCCTTGAAAAGCTGCCCGCCCTTATCTCGGTGACCGGGTTTCACACGTCGCAGCGGTTCAAATCGATAAGCGCTGGTTGCCCCGTCTATCTGGCCATCCACACGATTGACGGCCTCGACGTGCTGACCGGCGACGAATATCGCCAGAAAGGCGGCGGCAATTTCGCGAGGTGGCAGCAACACATCACCGACTGGCATCGAAATCTCTACAGCGACATCGGCCTCGCCCCAGCGGTAAAAGACGATCAACTCCTCGTGCTTTGTGCAAACGGCCCCGATCCGCTGATCCGGATGGGCGTCGAACCGCTGGCCATGCAGGCCGTTGCGCTGGAGAAGTTTCCGGAGCGCCGTTGGCTCGCCGTACTGCCCCGGAAGGACGCTCAGCTTGTCGAGAACATCGCCGAAGACATTCACCTTTACTCGCCGATGACGGCGCAACTGACGAGCGCCCGCTCCACCCGCTCCGTTCCGACTGCGCAGGAATAGGTTCGCGATGCCAAACATCACTTTCCATATCGATGCGAAGCGGATGCCGTCCGACGAGAGCCTTGCCGAGCTGTCGCGCGACTGCGTCGAACTCTGTACGAATGTTCTTGAAGCGCAGCTCAAGAACGTTCACGTCATTTTTCTGGATGTCCGCCATGGGCACGGACATCCCGTCTTCGCGGAAATCCAGTATCGCGTCGAGGCGTTTCGCACGCCACCGGTGATGAACCAGTTCATGGAAGCGTTGGATCACGCCATCGCTCGCCGCACCGGTCTCACGGCGCGCATCCGTTGTTTTGGTTACGCCGCGTCGAACATTCACGCCCGAAATTGACAGGTCCGGAGAAGCATTGTGTCCACCCTTACCTTTCCCAGTCAGCAAGTCGGGGATTTCACGATTACCGCCATCAGCGATGGCTATCTCACCGCCAGCCTCGACTTCCTCGCGAATATCGACACGTCCGAGGCGTCCAGAATGCAGCGTGACGCAGGGCAGAAGGAGCCCGCCGCCGTGCATATCAACTGCTACGTGGTACGCGGGGCGGGCCGCACCATTCTCATCGACGGTGGCGCGGGAGGGTTCAAGCAATGGGGCGGCCGCCTGAAGGCCAACCTGGTGCTTGCCGGTATCGAACCCTCCACGATTGACACCATCCTGCTCACGCACGCCCATCCCGACCATGTCGGCGGGCTGGTGAATGGAGCAGCACAAGTCGCCTTCCCGAATGCCGAGCTGGTTGCGCATCAGCGAGAGGTCAAGTTTTGGCAGGACGACGGAAACCTGAGTCGCGCCAGCGAGCGGGCACGCGGCAACTTCCTGGTAGCGCGTCAGGTGTTCGACGCTTATGGTGACAAGCTCCGTACGTTCGACGACGGGCAAGTGCTCCCCGGTATCAGCGCGATGCCGCTACCGGGACACACCGATGGACACACCGGATATGTTATCGAATCCCGTGATCAGGGCCTGCTTGTCTGGGGGGATGTGGTTCATTTCCCGCACATCCAGATTCAGCGGCCGGACGTATCGATTGCCTTCGATCAGGACGCGTCGCTGGCAGTCACCACACGATCACGGCTACTGGATCAGGTCAGCTCGGACGGGCTTTTGATCGCCGGCATGCATTTGGGGGAACTCGGTTTCGCACGCATCAAGCGAACGAGAGGGGAATACGGTCTGCTTTACGAGACCGAAGGCTGAGGCCCGCAAACAGACGGTGACACAGAAGCCTGCGGCAAGCGGCACCAATATCGCATTCAGACCGACGCGCATCGCATGAGCGTGTGCCGCCGCGCCGCTGCCACCGCCCGGTGCGTTGAAGAACGCAATGCCGATGCAGATCGTCCTTGCGGAGTTCATCTGCGAAGGGCACTTCGCGACACACCTGCGCCGCAAGCGGATGCTCTAGGCGGAGCGGCGGGACGCACTGCTGGCCGCGCTCGAACGCCATTGCCCGGACGTGCTGGACCGGGGAGCCGTGCCTGATGCTCGGCTACATCTCGTTGCAAAGCTGCGCCGAGCAGCCACGCCGGATGCGGATCTGGCGGTGTGGGATGCCGCGACGGCGCTGGGGCTGCAGACGCCGCCCCTGTCGTCTCATCATCGGGCCGGCGGCGAAGCCGGGCTCGTGATCGGTTTCGGTGCGACGCTGCCGAGTAACATGCCGGACGCGGCTCGACGGCTGCGACGCGCGATCGTTGGCTGACCTTCAATCTTGCGTGCACTTTTGCACGCCGATTCGGGCAGAATGCCTAAAAAGCATGGGACGATCTTGTAATCCCCGATCTGGATTTTGTTTTCCCCATAAGAGAGATAAAACATGCCCCGAGAGTTTCAATCTCGCCGTCTTGAAGGTCGAGTTGCACTCGTTACTGGTGGCGGAACCGGTATTGGCCGTGCCGCCGCCTTGGCTTATTCCAGGGAGGGGGCAAAAGTGGTTGTTGCTGGACGGCGTAGCTCAGACATCGACGAGACTGTCCGACTCATTTCGGCGAACGGTGGCGTGGGTTACGCTGTTTCCACTGACGTAGCAGTTGCTCAACAAGTGCGTGAACTGGTCGACGTGACTGTCGAGCGCTATGGACGCCTGGACGCAGCGTTCAATAATGCCGGGATTGAGGGCACTTTCGCCCCGATTGCGGAACTGGCAGAGGCCGATTTTGATGAAGTCATCGGCATCAACCTCAGAGGGGCGTGGTTGTCGATCAAGTATGAGATTGCTGCGATGCTAAGCCTCGGCAACGGTGGCTCTATCGTCAATACATCCTCCTTTCTGGCAAAGGGTGCATCGGTTGGATCTACGGCCTATTCCGCGAGCAAGGGCGGCCTTGATGCGCTGATCCGCGCCGTGGCGATCGAATATGGTCCGCACAATATTCGCATTAACAATATCAACCCCGGTGCTATCAGAACACCTATGTTTGAAAGGCTCGGCGGCGATGAGCACCTGGATCTGATTGAGTCGTTCACGCCCCTACGCCGCGTCGGAAATCCGGCCGATGCGGGCGATGTCGCCGTTTGGCTTTCGACCGACGAAGCCCGTTTCATTACTGGACAAACTTTGATGGTCGACGGCGGGGTCTCAATTCCACACGTCCGGTGAGATATGCATCGACCATAGAAACCGGGCGCTGCTTGTAGAAATTGGGCCGTGCGGATGAGTGTCTCAAGCTGGCCGGGACCTGACGATGCGGCGCCGCGCCAGGGAGCGGTCATTCAGCTCGGCGTTAGCACAGCCACTCGAACGTTGGCTCCAATCAACTAACGAACGCTTGGCGACGCGATCATCGCGATTTGGCTAACCGAGGAGTCTCGATGCCGTCCGGACGATTTCCTCGACGAACACCTTGACCATTGGATGGTTGCGCTCGCCGCGTCGATAAGCGACGTAGATTTTTCGGCGAACCTCCGGCCTCAGCTTGACCCATGCCACGCCGCGCGGCGAGCGCAGCTTCCTGAGTCCGGGGACGATTGACACCGAGCAGCCGGAGGCTACCATCGCTTCGATCATTTCGGATCCACGGCATGTGGCGTTGGTCCGAGGCTCGAACCCGGCGCGGCGGCATATATCGACGACGAAGCTGCCGGAGGGCCCCCCTTTCGATTCGATCGCCCAGGTTTCGTGCCTGAGATCGGTCAGGCTAAGCGACGATTTTTTGCTTAGCGGATGGTCTGTCGAGACTGTCACGTACCACACATCCTCGGCCAGCGGCACGATCGCGACATTTTCCCGATTATCGCCCGCCACGATTGACAGATCGTCAATCAGGGCGATGTCGGTTCTCCAGGACCGCAGGGCCGCGACCCCGTCAATCGCCTCCAATTCTTCAATTACGACCTCCAGGCGCGGATACGCGTGCTGCAGCGCCTTGACCGTATCAGGGAGTACTACCGAAGCGATCGACGGAAACGCGGCGACGCGCAGCTCGCCGGCAATTTCACGTCGAAGCTCTGCCATTTCCGAGCGAGCCTCGTCCAGTACGACCATCAGCCGCTCGGCGTACCCCACCAACGCGTGGCCGGCGGGAGTAAGCCTGACCCCGCGACCGATGCGCTCCGTGAGCTTGACGCCTGTTTCCTCTTCCAGTTGTGCGATCTGCTGTGACACCGCCGAGGGCGTCAGGAACAGAGCCTCCGCGGCGGCTGCCATCGTGCCACACCGTGCCAGTTCGAGGAGCGCCCGCAGTCGACCGACTTCCAAAGTACGTGCCTCCCGAAAACGACGTGATTCACCAAAATAGCTAATGTATTGTGTAAGAAACGATAAGTATACGTAAGCATAGTTGCCGCCTACGATTGATTCGTCGAACAGCGCCACGCATCAGCCGCGAGAAACATGCGCAGGGCCGCGTCCGGCAAACTGCGTCACTGGTAAACAACTTCCTGGAGATTATTATGTTTGCCTTCCTTCTCACACAGATTGGCCGCTGGTTCGAGCGCGCAGAACAACGTCGCAACGATGAGTACCTTGCGGGTGCGCGAGACCTTGCCGAGCTCGAACGGCGCATGCGCTCGCTGGAAAGCTGCTGCTGACTGACGCAACGCTTCCGCGACCAAAGGCCCAAGAGTACGCCGGATCAATTCTTGTGGTCACCAACGACACCTCCCGCACGTCGTAGTCCGCAAGCTGCCGTTCGCGCGATGAGGCGGTGGCCGACCGCCTTCGTTTTGAGTTACGGATTCAACCGGTCGATGCCACTGATTCGCGCGCGATTACTCGCTGCGGCTGCAGCTCGACGCCGCAATGCAGCCTGGTCGTCACCGGGTTGGCAGGATCACTGCTCCACTCGCACCAGCCGCCGTCGTATACGCTAATTCGCTCCCAGCGCATCACCCAGGCATAGAAGAACGCGAGCGACGCGCGCCAACCCGTGCCGCAGTAGAAGGCGATGCGGCGCCCGGGGTGGATCCCGGCCTGCCGCCAGAATGCCTGGATCTCGCCGTGCGGCTTCATCGTGCCGTCCGGGCGTTGGTAGTCGCTCATGCTGTGAACGTCGCCATCGCGGCCGGCGCGTCCCCATCGTGCACCGGGAATGTCGCCCTTGTTCGCAATATAGTCGTAGCCCGACGTCCGCCCGACGAACTCACTCCACGTGCGCACGCTCACCAGCATGCCATCCTGTCGCTGCAGCAGCTGGCGGGCCTGTTCGGTGTCCATCAGGTAGTCCGGGCGGACGGGCAGCCGCGCGCCGAAATCGGCAAGCGCCGGGTAACGATGCGGCGCCCCCGCCTCCATCGGGCACCCTGCTGCCTGCCACGCGGCCAGCCCGCCATCGAGCAGGCGCACATCCGCCACGCCTGCGTACAGCATCAGGTGCGCGGCTCGCGCGGCCGCAAGCGTGCTGCGGCCATAGAGGATCACCGTGGTGTCGCGGCAGATGCCGTGGGCAAGCAGCACACGCAGCAACTCGTGATCCGGAACCTTGTTCCACCAAGGGCCGCGCTCCAGCTCCCCGGTGTCGATGTAACCCGCTCCCGGGATGTGTCCCTGCACGAAGGCCGCTTCGCCACCGTAGCCAACCTCGAACAAACGCCAAGGCTGTGCCGGCGCGGCGCTCATCGGCAGACCCGCCACGAGCGCGACGAGCCAGGCCGGCTCGACCAAGTGCCGCGCCACCTCACGGTCATCCGCCTGCGGCGACACGCCGTGTGTCATCAGCTGGGAAGGCCGGACGGTCGGATTGCTACTGGACATGCAATGATTTATCTATGATGCGGCTGCAGAAACCCGGCGCTCGGCAACGGGCCTGTCTGTGGCGATTGAATTCGGAACTGCGTTGCCAACCGTTTCGACCCCGAATGAAGGTCGGTTCGATGGAGAGCCGGGCGCGGAGAAGTGTATGGTTTTCCGGCGCGTTTGTCCTCTTTTGCGTGAAATTGGAACCAGATTGCAGCGATGCAGCTTGTTCCGCAGCACGACCCAGCCTACTTGTAGAGCAATTGCTGACGCAAGTCGTCCAAAACGGGACGCAGGGCCTCGCTGATCAGCTTCGAAACGTCGGCCGAGCAGATATTGGCAGGGCTCCGGTCACTCAATGTGCGGGTCGCCTTGAGCTCACGCCCGTCCAGTGAATAGCGGCTGTCATAGCTGAGATACTTGCTGTCCACCTTGGCCCCCTCCGGCAGCGACAGCACTTGGAGCTTTTCGGGCAGTGTAATGACGTACTCCTCTTTACTTGTACCGGGTAGGCACACCGTATCCTGGGGCTCGACCGGCAGCAACGCTTGCTCCGCAAAATGGGCCACCGCCGCCTCGGTGTACAGCCAAGGATTGATGCTGAGTCCGCCCGATCCTGGATAGCGGACTGCCTTTCGCACCTTGAACGTTCCCTTGTAGGAAAAATGATCCACCATTGGATGCGGGTCATCGAAATCGAACGTGCCATCGGCGTCAAGGCCAGAACCGCGGAACGCTTCGCGAATAAAGCGCGCCTGCTCGTCTTTGCCGATATTGAGCAGGCGCTCGCGTGCCATCTCTGCAAACCGCCCCGTCACTTCCACGGCGATATCGCCCTCGACCGAGCCATCATCGTCGATACGCAGGCGTGAACTCAAGACCTGGGTGTTATCGCCCTTGTCGGCCGGAGTGCGGGTCGGCACATCAGAAGACGCACCAAGCACGGGCTTGTCCTGATCCGTTACGGGCAGGCGGCCAAACACGGTGCGGCCGTCGGTTGTGTCGAGGAAGAGCTTGATGTCCGGCACATAGTTGATGACATGGTTGACCGTCGAGGCCACGACGATCCTGGGCAGCTTGTAAACACTGCCCGCATTGACGAGTACCTGTTCGCTGGCAATACCTTGGGCTGCAAGCAAGGCTTGCATTAGCGTAGCGTGGTCCTTGCAGTCGCCCATTTTGGCATCGAGGACGACATCCAGGTCACGAGGCACGACAGCGCCAATGCCCACGCAGTTTCCGCCGTAGGTGATGTTTTGGCTGACCCAGTCGTAAATTGCATGGGCCTTGGCTTCGACTGTGGTGCGCTCCGCCACAATTTGTGCAGAAAGCTGACGCAGGCGCGGCGTCACGACAGCCTTGGGCGTGGCACGCTCTACATAGCTTCGTGCGAGGTCAGACCAATCGGTGAAGCTGCTCAACGCAACACCGGGCTCTGATTCCATGTCAACGACCGACCAGTCATTGCGATCGGTGACCTGGGGTGCCTTGTTCTGTAACGTCCACACCAGATATTGGCGTCCGCCCTTGGTCACAATGCTCTGTTGCATGTCTCGCGCGGCGTACTGCAGATGCATTGCTGCTGGCGCGTCCACGCTTACAACGGCATTGTCGACGGCCAGACTGCGCGCGAAGCTTCGATCGAATGAAAGCTTGCCGGGGAAGAGCGGCTCGATTGTCGACTTGCGGTATTTCAGCACCGTGGTGTCTCCCACCGCCAGATCCGGAAACACCAAGCTGATGCTGCTGTAGTCGGAAAACATCGCCGTAGCGCCCTTGTGACCCTCGTCTTTGCGTACCTGCCAACTTGTACGTGGTACGGGCAAGCGCTTTCCGTTGGCCTTGAGCGTGTAGGCTTCGAGTACGTCGATTTTCTCCGCGCTGCGGCTGAAGCTGAGGGTCCTCTGCTTGGCATTTTCCAGTGCGCTGGCCTTCAGTACCTGGATCGACGTCGCCATGATGGCAATATCTTTGCCATCGATTCCAATGACGTGTTTTTCGTTGTAGGAGATTATGCGAGTGGGCGGATCCTGCGCCTGCCGTTCCGTAGCCACCGAGGCCGGAGGCGGTGTCTGAGCAAAGCTAACGGGAGAGAGCACCGTCACCAGCAATAAGAGGAGGCGCACAAGCGCGACTGGATTATTCATGCTCTTTTCCCCCGAATTATTTCCGATCGCGAAATTCTGGCCAGTAGCAGAAAACTTCCCTGGCGCGGGAACTTGCTGTTTCTTCCTGTTTATCACCGATGCTGCCAGGTTGATCGGCAAACCGGCAATGCATCCATGCATGATTTGAACCAGCTCTTAATCCATCAAGGCGTCCCGGATTCACTGTCGCAGCGAACGATTGCTTTCGCGGGGAATTGTTTCAACGGAGAAACATAAGCACCAACACTGACCGGAGACCTTTTCCGATTCACCCGGTCAATGCTGGTCACCTCAATGCTGATCAAGATACAGCCTGGCCTGACGGACCTCCGGCCCGACTACGTCAGCGTCCCGCGTGAGCGCAATGAGCTTCCCGTAGTAGAGCTTCGCCTTCTGCTTGTCCTGCGCCAGACCCGCCGCCTTCGCCGCACCATACAGGCCGCGCAAGCGGTTCGGAGTCGCCTGCATGGATGCCTCATATTCCTTCAGCGCATCGGCAGGTCGCTTCAGATCGAGCAACATCTCGCCCAGCTGTTCGCGCATCGGATAAAGCCGGTTCTCCATCGCAACATTCTTTTCGCTCCCATCCTCCAGGTCGGCCGCGGAGCGCATCTGCTTCAGCGCGTCATCGTCCCTGCCCTGCGCATGAGCCAGCCACGCCGAAGCAGCCAGGATCTGTACCTGGACCTGCTCAGCCCAGTAAGGCTGGTTCGACTGTTCGAGTTTCGCGCGCAACTGCGTGAGCATGTCGATATTCGTCTGCGCCATGTCCGCGTTGCCGCTACGGGCGCAGCCCAGCGCGCGGGCAAAGTACGTGATTGCCTCGGCCTGCGGCCAGCGACTGCCACGCGGCTCCAGCGCGGCAGCTTCTTGCCAGGCGCCGCGCTCGAGCGCGTAGCGTGCCGGGATGGCTTCCAGCCCGGTATAGGTTCCCAATCGGTCGAACGGAAATTTCGTGGCAGCATTGGCGTCGTCGCGCACCTGTTTTGCATGTGCGTACTGGCCCATCTGCAGATACGCGTACTCCATGAAGTCCCATGAATGGGGCGCCGACGGGTGGGTGGCACCCGGCCAGCTCCTGGCGGTTTCTTCGCGCATCACCTTCAGCGCCGCTTCGTTCGATTTGACGGACGCGGCCCACATGCCGAGCATCGAGTAGATGTGCGAGGGCATATGCACAGCGTGCGGCGCCGCCGGAGCGATCTGCGCATATTTGTTGGCGAACGGCAATCCACGCTGCGCGAGCGGTGGGTAGTCGTAGCTGTGGATCAGGTAGTGGGCAATACCGGGATGGTCAGGCTGCTCGCGGTAGATTTTCTCCAGGATCGCTGCTGCCTTGAGTTGGTTGGCGTACGTTTTGTCACTGGGCTGCGCAGCCTCGTTGAGTGCGAGCGCGTAGAAGATCGCGGCCTCCGAATCGTCGGGATATTTCTGCGTCAAGCGCGCCATCGCTTGCTCGTATGCCAGCGTGCGCTGACTTTGAGGGACCTTGTCGTAATCCTTGTAAAACGCCTCGGCTGCCAGCAGCCAGTCACGCTCCCGTTCTGTCTTGGGACCCAGCGCGAGGCCTTTCTCCACTGCATTCGAACCGCTCTTGAGTGCCGTCTCGTCGAAAGGCGGAACCAACGGATTGGGACGCTGCGCCATCGCAAGGCCCCAATACGCAATCGCACATTGCGGATCGGTCTTGATGACGGCCTCGAACGCCTTGAGCGTCGCAGGGTAAAAGAACGAATGCAGCATCGCCAATGCCTTCTCGAACTGGACTTGTGCTGCAGCGCTGCATGAAGTCGGGAACTTCACCGTGCCGAACTTCCCGCCCGCCGGCTCGGCAGCGACGTGTTCTTCATGTTGGGCGAGCACGGGAGCGGCTGCGACGGTCGCGAGCACGCATGCGCAGATGAGCTGCTTGTGATTCATGATGACCTCCTCCGCGGAGCGAAGGGCGTACTTCACGCACGATCGTCGAAAGTGGTGCCGGGCGGCCCGGCTGTGCTGTCCCCCACGATGCCATTGTGGTGAGAGAAGCCTCGGGGCGCCGCGTGCGACTTCGATTGAAGGAATTGAATGGCGGGACTCTTTTGTTTCTAGTCAACGCCGATGCCAGCCAACACGCTCGGAAACCCTGAGAGGGTTCACGTTCTCACGCGCGGATCGAACGCCCATGCAGCCGTTCGTGACAGATCACCGTCTCCTCCGCAGGTGGACGGGCGACGGGTTCACGCCAGCACCGGCCTGACGACCGACTACACCATGATGAGACCGTGTCGCATCCCCTGCATGACAGCCTCGGTGCGGCTGCTTGCGCCGAGCTTGCCGAAAATGGAGGACAGGTGGAATTTCACCGTGTTGTCCGAGATGTCGAGATGACGCGCGATTTCCTTGTTGCCAAGCCCTTCGGCAAGCATCGTCAGCACCTCGATCTCGCGTGGGGTGAGCATTTCGATCAGCGTCGCGGATGCCATCTGGCGAGGCCCCTGTCGCGCCGCCAGCAGCCGGGCGAGGATCTCCGGGGAGAGCACGCAAAGGCCCGCGGCCACGGCTTCGATCGCGGCGGTGATTTCGCCGGGCGTCGCGCCGCGCGGCAGCAGTGCCGTCGCGCCGCCCGCCAGCGCGTCATGGATCCAGTCGCTGTCCGCGTCGTCCGTGAGCAGCACGAGCGCCGTCATCGCGGGATGGCGGTCCGCTCCCGGCGCCGGCAGGTCGCCGGCCTGCGGCGCCAGTTCGGCCACGACGACATCCGGCCATTCGCTGGCAATGCGATCGGCGATCGCCGCAACATCGGCCGCGCTACCGGCGAAATCCAGCGTCGGCGTCGCATCGACAAGCGCCTGCAGGCTTGCGCGCGCTTGTGGCGACGCGGCGACGACGGCAACCCTGAGCGGGCTCATCGGAATCATCCCGGCATTCGGCATGCGACGCGTTGCACGATTCTCAGCAGCATGAATTTCGTTGCGGGCGTTCGGCCACCGTGACCGTGCATTCGCCGCGTTCGCCGCCGCGGATCAGCCCGATCTTCAGCGATTGTCCGATGCGCTCGCCGCCAAGCGCGGCATGCACGTCGTCCATGTCGCGACACGGCCGGCCGTCCAGCTCGATCAGCACGTCCCCGATCAGCACCCCGCCCTGCTCCGCGGGCCCGCCCGCCGCAAGCGACACCACCAGCAGCCCGCGCTCGGAAGCCAGATTCAGTTTCGTCACCCACGCCTGCGGCAGGTTCACCGGCTGCGTGCCCACGCCAAGGTAGCCGTGCGAAACACGCCCCTTTCTCGACAGCTCGTCGCACACGCGCGCCACGGTCGTGGTCGGAATCAGCATGCCCGCACCCGACGCCAGCGCCGATGTGCACAGGCCCATCACCCGCCCCTGCATATCAGCGAGGGCCGCACCGGAGAAACCGGGGCGCAGCCCGCCGTCCAGTCGCACGAACGCGTCGAACTGACCGCCTCGCCAGCTACGCCACGGCCCGCCGGCCGTGCCGACGACGCCGAAATCCGCGCTGGTGCCGAGTCGGTCCACGCGCGCCACCGCGAGCACCAGATGGCCAGCCTTGAGCGAACGCGCGTCGCCAGTCTCGACCGGGCCCGGCGCCGCGTCGCCGATCCTCAGTACGGCCAGGTCGGTGCCAAGGTCCCGTCCTGCCAGCACGGCCGCCACGGTACGACCATCGGCCAGCGTGACTTCAATGCCTTCTTCGTGCCGGATCGTATGCGCGGCCGTGACCACCACGCCCGGTTGCCAGATTACTCCACTGGATGGAAAGCGGTGCCGCCCGTGCACCGCGACGACACTCTGGCCGACGCGCTCGGCGATGGCCGCAAGGTTCGCGGAAAGATCCTGCAATGGATTTCCGCTGGAGGTTGGGGTTTCCATGTGACGACTCCTGCCATGTGCTGCGTGAACCGATGCTTCGCTCGGCCTACCGGCCTGAAGATGACAGGCAGGCAAGCGCGGACGAGTGGTTCCACGATGACAGGCGCGCGACGGACGCGCACCACCCTAACGGGTAGCCTGCGCGTCTTGCCGAACCGCCGCCTTCCTCACTCACGCAGCAAAGTCAGTCGATGCCGACAGTTCCTTCCACGCTTCCGTTTCCTGCGTCACGTAAGCGTTTTTCGCAGCAATGGCAGCCAGCGTGTCCGTACCAAGCGGAAGACGCAACGGCGGGTTCGACGCGTCAACCAGCGCGATCATCGCGACCGCAAGCTTCGTCGGGTCGCCAGGCTGGTTGTGATTCATTTGCACGGCCTTGCGGCGAACCGCGCCCGAGGTTTCGTCGTAATCGTCGATCACGTCCGGTGCAACGACCAGCGAGGACGCATCCAGAAAGTCCGTACGAAAATACCCCGGCTCGACAACCGTCGCGTGAATGCCCAGCGGTTTCAACTCGGCATGCAACGCTTCCGTCATGCCCTCGACGGCGAACTTCGTCGACGAGTACACGCCGAAGCCCGCTGCGGCCCGATAGCCGCCAACCGATGAAATATTGATCAAGTGGCCCGAGCGGCTCGCGCGCATCACCGGCAACACAGCACGCGTGACGTTCAGCAAGCCGAATACGTTCGTGTCGTACATGCGCCGCACGTCCTTGTCGGCGGATTCCTCCACCGCACCCAGGAGGCCGAAGCCGGCGTTGTTGACCAGCACATCAACGCGGCCGAATTTCTCCACCGCCGCCTGCACCGCCGCCTTTGCCTGCGCGTCGCTGGTCACGTCCAGCACAACCGGCAGCAACGCGGCCGACTCGCCAAGACGCTCGGTGATGGCCGCGACATTGCGTCCGGTGGCCACGACCGCGTTGCCGTCCGCGAGCGCGGCTTCGGCAATCAATGCGCCGATCCCCCGCGACGCGCCGGTGATGAACCATACGCGCTTGAACCCGCGTTGTTGACCGTCAGCCATGATGTCTCTCCTACGTGCGTGATGAAGTGATGCCATCGTAGACGTGACGATTGGCACCCACTAGCCACCCATTAATGGAGTCATAATCAACTTTTATTTGCGAATGCGGGGCCCCGGAAATGAACGGAATTCGTTCGATCACCATTTTCGTGCGCGCGGCGACGCTAGGAAGCCTGCGTGGCGCGGCAGTCGACCAGGGCATCTCGCCGCAAGCCGCGAGCCATGCGGTGATGCAACTGGAGAAGGAACTGGGCGTGCGGCTCTTTCATCGGACCACCCGCAAGCTGAGCCTGACGGAGGAAGGCCAACGGCTTTTCGACAGCGTGAAGCCGGCGCTCGCGACGCTGTCGTCCGCGCTCGACGACGCCCGGCGCTCGAAGGAGGAAGTGGCTGGCATGCTGCGCGTGAGCGCGCCGCGCGCGCTCGGGCTCCCGGTCCTGTGGCCGTACTTCGAGGAATTCCAGAAGCGCTATCCGAACGTGCAACTCGAAGTGCAATTCGACGATCAGTTCACGGATCTCGTGACCGAGCGCGCCGACGTGGGATTTCGCGGTGGACCTCCGCCATCGGGAGGCTCGATCGCACGCCGGCTGGTGCCGATTCAGCTGATCGTGTGCGCATCGCCGGAATATATCGAGCGCAACGGCGCGCCGCGGACCATCGAGGAACTGGCTCAGCATCGCTGCACCGGGTACCGGCGCGCAAACACGGGCAAGCTCGCGCAGTGGGCGTTCCAGATCGGCGATGAGATCGTCTATCGCGACGTGCCCGCTGCCCTCTGCGTGAACGACACGGAAATGGAAACGCATGCAGTGCTATCGGGCCTCGGCATCGGGCAATTGGGTAGCTTCAATGCAACGACGCATATCCGAAGCGGCCGCCTCGTTCCGTTGCTGACGCAGCACGTTGCCGAGCACGGCATGATCTACATTTACTATGGACATCGAACCGAGCAATCGCTGCGCGTGAGGACATTCATCGACTTCATGATCGAGCGGATGGCCGGTAACCGGAACTTCTTCCTCGATCCGTCGGAGCTTCGCGCCGGGAAGCCGCAGCAGGGTCGCGCGGCAAGGGGGCTTGGCTAGTCGCTGCCTTGACGATGAGCGCGCTAAAGAACGGACGTTGGAATCCCCGACGGTTGCTTTCGGGCAGATTGAGTACTTCAGACCAACCTTCACTTCCCCGTCGTCAAGATTCCGTCGCCGTCCGACCCCATCTGCATGTTCGCAGTGCTCTCCACACGTTCAATCCGTACTTGCATCGACCGTGCGTCGGTCAAACCCAAGGCCTTCGCCGCGGCATACGAGAGATCGATAATTCGTCTTTTGACGTAGGGTCCGCGATCGTTGACGCGCACGACAACCGACTTCCCTGTTGCCAACGAACTGACGCGCACATAGCTGCCGAGCGGCAATGTTCGATGGGCAGCCGTCAATGCGCCGCCATCATAGCGTTCTCCGTTTGCGGTCCGATGCCCCTGAAACGTTGCCGAATACCAAGACGCCTCGCCGGATTGCAACATCTCGTGTCGCATGCGACAGGAATCAACGCTGCACGCAGCATGTTCGGACGCCATCTGTCCGCAAGCGGCGAGCAAAGCGCAGATTCCCAAGACTCCCAAATTGCGGAGTGATAGCACAATAGACCACATGTCAGTGTCTGCTTAAGGTTCAACGGATATTATCACCCGCGGTGCGACGGACCGCCCGTTGTCGGTGCGCGCTGAAGCACGGCACCGCATCATCGCGTGGCTCCGCGTCGCGACCGCTTGGCCGACGCGGTGCCGCCATCGAACGCACACGCTCGAGATCGGGGTAAAGATTTACCTGCCTCCGTCGATATATCGACGAAGGCATCGCCCGAGCGGATTGTGTCAACGCACGTCATTCGCCTGTCCCGGCTTTCATCGTCCTGCATGTAAGATGCCGTGCAATTCAGCGGGGCTGCCGGGATCGAGGCAATGGACTGCCAGTTGGCCCTGTCGCTTACACCCGGCTTTCTCGAGCTTTCCGGAAGACCATGATTCGATTTGCAAGCTCTCTGTTCACCAGACCGTCGCTGTTCATCTACGTCGGAATCGGAATCACGCTCGCGACCACGGGCGTCACGGTCGCCTCGCTTTACGAAATGAGGCTCGACGCGATGTCGCAGGCGCGCGATGCCGCCGAGAATCTCGTGATCTCGCTGCAAAAGGAGATCGAGCGCAATCTCGACATCTACCAGGTCGGCATGCGCGACGTCGCGACAAGTGTCGAGACGCCCAGCATCGCGGGGCTTCCCCCGGAAGTCCGGCAGCTCATCGCGTTCAGTTCGGCCACCCACGCGACGGAACTGGGTGCGCTGTTTGCGACAGACGCAACAGGCAAGCTCGTGCTCGACTCGCGTTCGATTCAGCCGCGCAAGCTCAGCGTGAGCGAGCGCGATTACTTTCAGGTTCAGCAGCGGCAGAAAAATGCCGGCGTCTACATCAGCGCGCCTTACCAGTCGTACACTGCCGGCCCCGGTCTGCCGCATATCGCGTTAAGCCGGCGGCTCGAGGACAAGAACGGCCAATTCGCGGGCATCGTCGCCGGCACGCTGGGGCTCAACTACTTCCGGAAGCTTTTCGAAGGCTCGATACTCGGCCGGCACGGCACGATTACCCTGCTGCGCACGGACGGAACGGTTCTCATGCGGCAACCGTTTCACGAAGGCGACATCGGCAAGTCGCTCGCGGGCGGCCACTCGTTCCCGCCGCTCGTGCAATCCGATCACGGAACCTATATCGATATCGCCGTGCTCGACCACTTCGAGCGCCTGTACAGCTTCCGGCGGATCGGCAGCTATCCGCTCGTCGTCGTCGTGGGCTTTGCGACGGACGACATCTTCGCAGGATGGCGCAAGCGTGCGATCGCAATCGGTATCGTCAGCGTCATACTCGATGCGCTTCTGATCCTGTTGTCACTGATGTTCAGCAGACAATTGCGCAAGAGACTGGCGATGGAGCGCCGCTTGCAGCGACTCGCGTGGTTCGATTCGCTAACGGGCCTGCCCAACCGGGAACAGCTTCAGATGGAAGCTCGCCGGATCCTGTCGAACGCCAACCGGAATGCGTCGACGTTTGCGGTGTTGTTCATCGATCTGGACCGTTTCAAGCGCGTGAACGACACCCAGGGTCATGCCGCCGGCGATGAAGTCCTGAGCGAAATCGCACGACGCCTGCGGAGCCAGATCCGGAACGAGGACGTGATCGGCCGCCTCGGCGGAGACGAGTTTCTCGCGATTCTGCCGGACTGCGACGTGCTGAAAGCCAAGCAAGTCGCGGCGCGCATTCTGCAGGCCGTGTACCAGCCCATCGTCATCAACTCGAAGCAGGACACCCGCATCACGATCAGCGCCAGCATCGGCATTGCGCTCTCCCCGCACGACGGAGAAGAAACCGGCATCCTGCTGCGCAACGCGGATCTGGCGATGTATCAGGCCAAGAGTGCGGGACGCAACCAGGTGCGGTTCTATGCGCCCGAGTACGAGCGTCAGGCGAAGGAGCAACTCGAGCTGGAAATCGAGTTGCAGCGGGCATTGCGGAGGAACGCCCTGAGCGTCGCCTACCAGCCCAAGGTCGACGCCACCGGTGTGCTATGCGGCGTCGAGGCGCTCGTGCGCTGGGAGAATGACGGGCAAAGCAGTGACGGACAAAGCAGCGACGGGCAACGCAGCATTGCGCCGGATCGCTTCATCGCCATCGCGGAGGAAAGCGGCCTGATCGCGGAGATGGATGCCTGGGTGATGGGCGAGGCCTGCAGGCAACTTGCCGAGTGGCGAGCCGAGGGTCTCGACATCCCCAACATGTCGGTAAACGTTTGCGCCGCCGACTTCAAGCGTCCGGATTACCCGGGCTTCGTCACCGATACGCTTCAGTCTCACGGTCTGGTTGCTGCAGATCTGACGCTGGAATTGACCGAACGGGTCCTGTTCGATGAATCGGCCGACGACATTCGCACGTCGCTCGAGGCCATCCATGCGCTTGGCATCGCCCTGTCGATCGACGATTTCGGCACGGGCTACTCGTCCCTGAGCTACCTCCACCGGTTCGCCGTCAAGGAACTGAAAATCGACAAAAGCTTCGTGCAAGGCATCGGCAGCGACGGAATGGCGGAATCGCTCGCACAATCGCTGATCCATATCGGCAAGATCCTGAAACTGACCGTGACCGCCGAAGGCGTTGAAACGCATGCCCAGCGCGACTTCCTGGGCACGCACGGCTGTCATCTGTATCAAGGGTTTCTGTTCTCGCGGCCGCTGGCCCCTCGCGACTTCGCACGCTGGGTGCGAGCGCGTCGGCCGTCCGCATCGCCAGGCGATCCGGACGCTCAAGCCATCCAGCTCGGCGCCACCCTCACGTAAAACGTCACGCCACTGCCCTCCTGTTCACCGCACGGCGTCCGCGTCCCCGCCCTCCCGAAACAACATCAAACCGACGAGACTCGCCGCACTGCATCCAAGCACATACCATGCTGGCGCGTAGAAGCTGCCCGTCGCGCGCCACATCGCGCCGACGATCAGTTGAGCGAAGCCGCCGAAGACCGTCACGCCGAGCGCATAGATCATCCCGAGCGACATCGCGCGCACTTCGGGCCGCAGCGCATCGAGGATCATCACGAAGCAGGCCGGGCTCGACAGCGTCATCATGCCGATCAGCACAATCACGACGGCGATTGCGGTTGATACCGACGGCCACGTGCGCATCGCGTAAAACGCCGGCAGCACGAGCATCGCCGACACGACGCACACCACGCCCAGCAGCGGCTTGCGGCGACGCACGCGATCCGCGAGCCGCCCCGCGAACGGCGAACCGACCAGCAGCACGACGCCGGCCGTACAGCCCGACAGCAGCGACACCGATGCCGGCATGCCAATCGTCAGCGTCAGGAACGACGGCAGGAAAAACACGATCGTGTACATCGTCGACGTGCCGCCGATCACGAGTAGCGTGCCGGCCACGACCTGCCGCCACGGAATGCGCGCGCGCTCACGCGTCGCGGCGGACGTCGCGTGCGGCAGCGTATCGTCGAGATGACGCCGCAGGTAGAAACCGACCGGACCGATCAGCAGGCCGAGCACGAACGGCACGCGCCAGCCCCACGCGTGCAGCGCGTCCGGCGACAGCGCGCGCGACAGCGTCAGCGCGACGAGTGCGCCGACGAGCGCCGCGCCGCCCTGGCTCGCCATCTGCCAGCTCACGCGTTCGCCGCATCGGCCGGTTGCACCCGACTCCATCAGCAGCGTCGTTGCGGCGCCCACTTCGCCGCCGGCCGAAAAGCCCTGCAGCAGGCGCCCGACGACGATCAGCAGCGGCGCGGCGATGCCGATCTGCGCATAGGTCGGCGCGAAACCGATCATCCCGGTGCCAAGCGCCATCAACGCGACAGTCAGCACAAGAGCGGGCTTGCGCCCGACGCGATCCGCGTATGCGCCGATCGCGACGCTGCCAAGCGGCCGCGCGACGAAGCCGACGCCGAACGTCGCGAGCGACAGCATCAGCGCGCCCACGTCGCTCGACGCTGGAAAGAACAGCTTGCCGATCAGTGCCGCGAAGAAGCTGTAGACGGTGAAATCGAAGAATTCGAGTCCGTTGCCAAGCGCGGCCGCGACGATCGTGCGACGCGTCGTGTGTCGCTCGGCATCGACCGGCACGGCGGCCGTGCGATTCAGTGTGTTCATCGTAAAACCATCCCGCTCAGAAGTTGTGATACATGCCGAGCGACACCGTGACGGGCGTCGTCCCGGTACGCGGCTCGGCGCTGCCCGGCTCGGTCGGCAACGGATTGCCGTTCAGCAGTACCGTCGAGATCCCGTAGTTGCGGATGAATCCCGCGCGCGCATAGAGGCCCGTGCGCTTCGACAGCAGATAGTCGTAGCCGAGCATCACGCCGAGCGCCGAATCCTTCGCCGGCTGGCCGGCTGCATCGCGCACGCCTGATGTATCGCGATAGACGACCGACGCGCGTATCGCATTGACGCCGAACGGCACGATCGTGCCGACCGTGTAGACGCGTGCGATGCCGTCGCCTGCAAGCTTCGGCGCGTACTGGTTGAACGAAGCGGACAGCACGAGCCGCCCCGTGTCGTGGACGACGCCGAGCCCGTACAGGTCGTTGCGCACCGTGCTTGCGCCATTGACGCCCCACATCTGGTTGTAGCTCGCGGCCAGATAGGTCGTGCCGTTGTACCACTGCAGCAGCGCCCCCTGCGCGGCTGCAGTGGGCGCGCGTCCGGCGACGTTGCTCGGCGCATACATGAGCATCAGCGACGTAGTGCCGGCGACGATCGGCGTACGGTATGTGATCGCGTTGTCGACGCGCGCCGGCAACTGTGTCGCGCCCGGGCCGAGGTCCGAGTTGTAGCCGACGCCGCGGCTCGTCTGCACGGCCGCCGCGCCAAGCCAGGTATAGACCGAGTTCGTGCCCACCGTGCCGAACACGTCGATGAACAGCGGCAGCGCCGTGCCGATCTGCTTGCCGAGACGCAGCCGCCCGTAGCTATCCGACGACAGGCCGACCCACGATTGCCGGTTGTAGACCGACTGTTTGTCCTGCTGCGCGCCGCTGTTCGCGAGAAACCCGCTCTCGAGGTTGAACTCGGCGCGCCAGCCGCCGCCGAGGTTCTCGCGACCGAAGAAGCCGAATTTGGACGTCCACTCGCCGCCGCTCTGCGTCTGCCACAGCGACCGGCCGCCGACCGTCTGGTAGTTGATCCCCATGTCGAGCGAGCCGTACAGCGCAACGCCCTCCGTCAGGCGGCCGTTGTACTCGGGAACGGCCGCGAGCAGGACGTCCTGATACGGCACGGCACGCGCACTGCCGGTGCCGAGCGCGAGACAGGCCGCACCCATTGCAAATCGTTTTTTCATTCGCTTTCCTTATCGTTATGTCAACGCATGTCCGGTCGATGTGCCTTCTCCGCGCCTACGTCAGTCCGCTTTCAGGAAGCGTTCGGCGACACCGGCGAGATAGGCCGCGCCCCAGCCCAGCGCGGCGTCGTTGAAGTCGTAATGCGGGTTGTGCACCGAACAGCCGCCCTGCGAATCGACACCATTGCCGAGCAGCACATAGCAACCCGGCACGCATTCGTTCATCCACGAGAAATCCTCGCTGCCCATCACGCCGTCGGGCAGCAGCGTGAGCGCGCCGTCACCGGCGAGCGCCGCGATCGTCTCGACCGCAAGATCCGACGCCGCATGGTCGTTGACGACGACGCGCGAGATCGACTGGTAGTCGACCTGCGCGGTCATCCCGTACGCTTGCGCCTGCGCGTCGACGATCCGGCGGATCCGCGCCTCGATTTCGTCGCGCGTGGCCGCATCGAGCGCGCGCACGGACAACTGCAGCGTCGCGGTCTCCGGAATCACGTTCGGCGCGGTGCCCGAGTGGAACGTGCCGACGGTCACGACCGCCGGCTTCGTCGGGTCGATGTTGCGGGAGACGATCGATTGCAGCGCGGTCACGATATGTGCGCCCGCGACGATCGGATCGCTGGCGAGCTGCGGCATCGCGCCATGCCCGCCCTTGCCCGTCACGGTGATCGTCACCGAATCGGACGAGGCCATCATCGGCCCGTAGCGCAACGCGAAATGACCGACCGGCACGCCCGGCGCGTTGTGCAGCGCGTACACGCGCTCGCACGGGAACCGGTCGAACAGGCCGTCGTCGATCATCCGCTTCGCGCCGCCGAGCCCTTCCTCGGCGGGCTGGAAAATCACGTTGAGCGTGCCGTCGAAACGGCCCTGTTCGGCAAGATAGTGCGCGGCGGCGAGCAGGATCGCCGTATGGCCGTCGTGGCCGCACGCATGCATCGTGCGCTCGACCGTGCTCGCGTACGGCAACCCCGACGCCTCCTGGATCGGCAGCGCGTCCATGTCGGCGCGCAGGCCGAGCGTGCGCGCCGACTCGCCGCGCCGCAGTCGGCCGACCACGCCCGTGCCGCCGATGCCGGTCGTCACGTCGTAGCCCCATTCGGCCAGCCGTTCGGCGACGAGCTGCGCGGTGCGGGTCTCGGCGAAGCCGAGTTCGGGATGGGCGTGGATGTCGCGACGGATCGCGACGAATCGGGATTCGGACTCGCGGATCGCCGCGAGCACGTGCGCAAGTTCCTGCGTCATTGATGGGCTCCTCCATGAGATCGGCCGCCTCGCGACCGTCGCAGCCAATCATAGAGAGACGCTTCGGGTCAAAAAACTCACCAATTTTGATATGAATAACTTTTGGTAATATCCTCCGCATCATGAAAATCCATCAATTGCGCGCGCTCGTCGCCGTCGCGACGGGCGGCAGCATCAAGGCCGCCGCGACGGCGATGCACGTCACGCAACCGGCGGTCAGCAAGGCGATCCAGGAACTGGAGAACGAACTCGGCGTGCCGCTGCTCGAGCGCAAGCCGTGGGGCGTCGTACCGACGCCGGAAGGCGACGCGCTGCTCGGGCGCGCGCAGGCGGTCGTACGCGAGCTCGAACGGGCGCGCGAGGACATGGCGCACATGAAGGGGCTGCGCGACGGCCGGCTCGTGATCGGCTTCACGCCGATCGTCGCGGTGACGGGCTTTGCGGACGCGTATGCCGCGTTCCGGCGGCACTGGCCGCACGTCGAGTGCGAACTGCGCGAACTGACGTTCAACCTGCTCACCGAGCAATTGCGCAACCGGACACTCGACCTCGCGTTCGCCGCCGTCACGGGCCCGGTTGTCGAGTCGGCCGACGTGAAGGCAATCCGCACGTTCGACACCGCGTTCGTCACGCGCGAGAACGGGCGCTTTGCCGGCGCGACGTCGCTCGATGCGCTGCGCGACGCCGAATGGATCCACGCCGATGCGAGCGACAGCTTTCCCGCGTATATCCACGACCTGCATGTGCGGGCGGACCTGCCCCCGCCGCGCTGCGTCACGCGCTGCACGTCGTATGCGCTGTTCTACAGCCTGCTCGTGACCACCGATGCGATTTTTTCGTGGACCCGGCACTCGCTCGCCGAGACCGTTTTCGGCCAGAAGCTGACGCCGTTGCCGCTGCCGATGTCGCCACCGCCGCTGCAGTTGTACCGGCTCACGCCGCCCGGGTTGCAACTGACGCGGCCTGCTTCCGACTTTCTCGCGCATGTGGAAACCGCGTTTGCGTCGCACCCGTCTACCGGTGACGTGCAGCGCTGATGCCGGGTCGCATTGAAGCGATTCGCAAGTCACCCGGCACGAGGCGCACAGTGCGCCCTGTGCCACACGGAGGTCCTGTGCGTGAACCTAGCCGTGCTGCACGCGCTCGCTGTGCGCAGCGTCAAGAACCAGACCTGCCAGCGACTTTAGTATCACCGCGGTAACGCCCCAGATGTCCTGCGTCTGGTCCGCCCAATACCAGGGGCCGGCGCGTTCGCCGTCACTGTATTGCCGTGGCAGCGCCGGATTCAGCAGCGTGGAAAACGGAAACTCGAAGATCTCCTCGACTTCGGCAGGTGCCGCCTCCCATTCGGCCGTTTCCGACACGATGCCGATAACCGGAAAAATGGCGTGATTGCGCTTTCTCGTCTTGTGAATCGGCAAGCACCCGACAAGCCGTATCGCGCCGGGCTCGAGGCGGATTTCTTCGAAAGCTTCGCGCAGTGCAGTCGCGCCGACATTGCTGTCGGACTCCGCCGGACGTCCGCCTGGGAAACTCACATGCGACGAATATTCACTGAGCCCCGACGAACGCTTGTTGACATCCTCCTCCCCCTCTCGCTGACGCTCGCCGGCCCAAGGCCGGGAAGGGGGAGGATTCCTACTGCGCTACGTGATGCTCTACGTAGTCGCGTCGAATTAGAAAGGACTTTCCCGATCCCGTGGCATGCGGATATGCCACGATGGTTGGTGCTGGCAACCCATCTGAGAAGGGGAAAGTCATGGACAAGATTACTCGTATCGGCGTCGATCTGGCCAAGAACCTGATCGTGGTACATGGAGTCGATTCGATGGAACGCGCGGCAGTCAGGAAGGCCATCCCACGGCAGAAGTTCCTCGAATGGTTCGCCAA
>NZ_JAAGPL010000219.1:0-13523 GCF_017104785.1 Burkholderia sp. Ac-20353
CGGCGCGGGCGGGCGCGCGGCTTCAAGCAGCCAGTCGCGGAATGCGCGGGCGCGCTGGCTGCCGAGCACGCGTTCCGGATAGACGAGGTAATACGCGTAATCCGTCGCGAGCGGCGCGTCGAACAGCACGACGAGCCGCCCGTCGTCGAGTTCGCGGGACACGATCGACTTCCGCGCGAGCGCGACGCCGTGCGCGGCGATCGCCGCCTGGATCGTCCCGTTCGAATCGACGAACACGGGCCCCCGGTCGCCGCGCACACCGGTCACCGCATGCGCGCCAAGCCACGCGCGCCAGTCGTCGCGGCGCTCGTCGTGCAGCAGCGTCGCGCGCCGCAGGTCGGCGGGTGTCAGGAACGGCCCGTGCGCGTCGACGATGCGCGGGCTGCAGACCGGGTATAACGGATCGTCGAGCAGCCGCTCCGACATCACGCCCGGATAGCGCCCCTCGCCATGACGCACCGCAAAATCGACATGTTCGTCTGCGAAACTGGCATGCCGGTTCGTCGTGCTGATCCGCAGGTCCACGGCGGGCGCGGCCTGTGCGAGTTCGGGCAGGCGCGGCACGAGCCATTGCATTGCGAAGCTGTGCGCGCAGCTGACGGTGACTATGTCGGTCTGGCTCGCATGCCGGCGCAACCGGTCGGTCGCGTCGACGATCTGCGCGAACAGCCCCTGCAGATCGTCGAAGTAGCGCGTGCCGTGCGGTGTGAGCGCGATCCCGTGCGGCGTGCGCGTCAGCAGGTCGAGGCCCAGTTCCTGCTCGAGCTTCACGATCTGCTGGCTGACGGCGGCTGGCGTCACGTGCACCTCGTCGGCGGCGCGCTTGATGCTCAGGTGCCGGCCGACGCTTTCGAAATAGCGCAGCGCGAGCAGCGAAGGAAGCGTCGGGTAGCGGGGCGATCGGGCCATGCGATGCGGGGCGAAAGGTGGGGAATGGCGTCGTGCTGCGACGGCGGGCATGCCCGGTAGCTTACCGCACCGCGCGCCGTGCGCGCTTCACAACGGCCGGTCGGGCGTTTATGATCGGCGCGGACGGCGCACGGAACGCCGCGCGGCACGCATCCCCACTCATATCCAGACGGAGACAGCCTATGCTCGTCCTGATTCTCGGTTTAGTGATCTTTCTTGGTGTGCATTCGATTCGCATCTTCGCGGACGACTGGCGGTCCGCACAGATCGCCCGGCTCGGCGAAAACCGCTGGAAAGGGGTTTATTCGATCGCGTCGATCGTCGGGTTCGTGCTGATCATCTGGGGTTACGGACTCTCGCGCGCCGGCGCGACGATGTTGTGGGTGTCGCCAGCGGGCGTGCGGCACCTGACGGGGATGCTGACCGCGATCGCCTTCGTGCTGATCGCTGCATCGTACGTGCCGGCCAACCGCATCAAGCCGCTCGTCGGCCATCCGATGCTGGCCGGCGTGATGGTGTGGGCGATCGCACACCTGCTCGCGAACGGCATGCTGCACGCGGTCGTGCTGTTCGGCGCGTTCTTCGTGTGGTCGCTCGTCGATTTCGTCGTGTCGCGCGCGCGCGATCGCCGCAACGGCGTGCGCTATCCGGCCGGCCGGACGCCGGCCGACGTCATGACGGTCGTGGCCGGCCTCGTCGTGTGGGCGGTGTTCGTGCTATTCCTGCACGGCTGGCTGATCGGCGTGCGGCCGTTCGGCTGAGTGCCACGGGGCGAATGCGCGCGACAACGCCAGCGCGCGCATTACAGCGGCCGGACGAACAGGCCGACGGTCAGCGCGGCGCCGATGCACACGATCGAGATCCGCAGGATGCGCTCGTTCACACGATGCAGCGCCCACGAGCCGCACAGGCCGCCGACGACCGCGCCGCCGCCGAGCGCGAGCGCGGCGGGCCAATGCAGGTGCGGCGAGGTCAGGAACAGCACGACTGCCGACGCGTTCATCACGCCCGCGAGCGCGTTCTTCGTCGATGCCGCGTGACGCGGCGACAGGCCCGCCATCGTCAGCGCGGCCATCATCAGGAAGCCGATTCCGCCGCCGAAGTAGCCGCCGTAGATCGCGATCACGAACTGCGCGACGCCGGTCGTGACGGGGCCCAGATGGACCGTCTCTTCGCTTGGCTTGCGCAAGAAGCTGCCCCATGCGAACACGACCGTCGCGAACAGCACGAGCCACGGCACGAGCTGCGAGAAGATCGACGATGGGGTCTTCAGCAGCAGCAGGCCGCCGAGCGCGCCGCCGACGATGCTGATCAGGAACAGCGTGCGAAACGGCAGCGTGCCGGCGCCGCGCACCATATGGCGGCTCGCCCAGCCGGTCGTGACCTGCGCGGGAAACAGCGCGACCGTCGACGTGATGTTGGCGGACAGCGGCGACATGCCGGACACGATCAGCGCGGGCAGCGTGACGAACGAGCCGCCGCCGGCGAGGGAGTTTTGCAGGCCGGCCCAGAGGCCAGCGAGGATGACGAGCGTGAGCATTGATGCGGGAGCGGAAGGTTGGCCGGGCCGGGGCGCCGCTGCGCCGCCTAGCGGGCAGCGCGCCGGCAGCCGCGGCGGACGCAAGATGGTAATGCAGGATCGCGGGCGCCGGAAGTCCGGCGGCTGCGACAGCCTTGTCGGCTCGCGCCGGAATCAATCGGGCGCGTGCGAGGCCGGGTCCGGTTGGTCCGGTTGGTCCGGTTGGTCCGCTTGCTCCCGTTGGTCCGGATGGTTCGGTGCATCGGCTTCGGCGCCGGCCTCACCGCGCGGATACACGATCGTGCCATCGGGCTGAACGACGGCGCCCGGCGTGAGGCGCGCGGGTTCGAGGCGGTTCGGCCCCATGATATGAAAGACCGTCTCGCCGCGCGCGATCAGGTAATCGGTGACGATGCGTCGATGACAGCGCCACCACACGGCTTCCGCGCACATCACCGCACAGCGCTGCCGATGCCCTTGCGCGATCAGATGGTCGAGGCCCGCGCGAAATTCCGCGGACAGCGCGTAGTCCGCATAGCGATGGAAGCTGTCGTTCGTCCAGAAGCCGTTGACGTCGTCGGGCACGCTTCGGGTCTTGCCACGCAGGCCGCCGAGCGCGGCCACGTGCTCGTAGCCGATGTCGAATGCGGCCAGCGCGACCGGGAGCGTCGTTTCGTTGAACTGCGGATTGGTTCGCGATCTCGGCATCTTCCTGACGTCCGCGAGCATGCCGATGTCCGCATCGTTCAGCAGCCCGATGAAATCGTCGAGCGTGCGGTCGGAATGGCCGATCGTGAAGAACGGCAGCTTCACGCTTCACCCTCGCCGGAAACGAGTGCGAGCACGCGGCCCCGATGCGCGGCGACGTGATCGGTCTTGTCGCTCTGGATCTCGTACTGCGGATCGTCCGGCGACGCATGATGCCGATAACCCTTGTAGTCGAAGTCCTGCGTATGGATCGCGATGATCGTGCCCGTCACGTGGCCGGCTTCGGAATTCCACCGGACCCGGTCCCCCAGCTTGAACTGCGTCATCATCGTGAGGATTCTCCTGTCGTGCTGCATCGTGTCAAGCCGGTGTCGCCTGCTCGAACGCGGCTTCCGCGCGCAGGCTCGCGAGGTCGCGTCCGACGGTTGCAACCGCGAGCTGCTTGCCGTCGCGCCAGTAAGTGACCATGCAGTCGTGCGCGGCCGGATCGCCGTCGACGTCGATGCGATCCCACTGTTCCGCATGGCCGACGTAGTTGATCGCGACATCGTAATGCTGGCTCCAGAAGAACGGGACTTCCGCGTAGCGCTGCTGCTGGCCGAGGATGTTCCGCGCGGCCGCCGCGCCCTGGCGCTCGGCTACCACCCAGTGTTCGACGCGGATGCGCTCGCCGGTTCTCGGATCCGGCCAGCGTGCGATGTCGCCCGCCGCATAGATGCCCGGCGCGCTCGTCTGCAGGAATGCGTCGACGGTCACGCCGCGATCCGTCGCGAGGCCGGCATTCTGCGCGAGCGCGACGTCGGGACGCACGCCGATCCCGGCTACGACCAGCTCGGCGGGCAGCACGACGCCAGTCGACAAGGTCACGCGATCCGCTTCGATCGAAGCGACCGTCGCACCCAGATGGAACACGACGCCGTGCGCTTCATGCAGCGCCCTGACCATGTCGCCGAGCGCTGCGCCGAGGATCCGCTCCATCGGACGCGCTTCGGGCGCGACCACATGCACGTCGAGCCCGCGGGTTCGCAACGCGGCCGCGACTTCGAGCCCGATGAAGCTTGCGCCCACGACGACGCACTGGCGTGCGGTTCCAGCGCGCGCGATCAACGCATCGCTGTCGGCCAGCGTGCGCAGCACGGCGACATGCGGCAGCGTCGCACCGGGCACCGTGAGCCGCACCGGTTCGGCGCCGGTGGCGAGCAACAGCGCGCCGTACGCGAGCTGGCTGCCGTCGGACAACGTGACGGTCTTGCCTGTAGGGTCGAGCCGGGTCGCACGAACGCCGCAGCGGACGTCGATGCCGTGATCCGCGTAGAACGCGGGAGAATGAAGCGGGAGCCAGTCGGCCGGCGCGGTGCCGGCGAGATAGTCTTTCGACAGGTTCGGCCGGTCATACGGCAATGCAAGATCGGCGCTCAGCAGCGTAATGCGGCCCTGATATCCATGCCGCCGCAACGAGTCCGCCGCCGCGTTGCCGGCTGCACCGCCGCCGACGATCAGCACCGATTCGGGGTGCGGCGCTGCCGACGGGGTCGGCGCCTTCTCCGCCTTCGCCACCGGCAGCACTTCGCGCACGAACACGTTGCCGTCCTGTTCGTCGACGCGCCAGCATTTCAGATCGGTCAGCGCCGGCGCGCCGAGCACCTCGCCGGTACGCACGCTGAAGCACGCGTGATGCCACGGGCAGCGGATCGTGTCGCCGACCAGCAAGCCGTCGGCAAGTGGCGCGCCGTAATGCGTGCAGGTTGCGCCGACCGCATGGAACGTGCCAGCGCGGCGCACGAGCAGCACCGCTTCATCGCCGACATGGCCGGCCACCATGCCGTCTTCGGGTATGTCGGCCGACGCGACGCCCTGGGCGAGATCGGGGTCGACGAGTGACGGAGCATGGCTGGTCATGGCGCTCTCCTCGCTGGCGGGAACAGCGACATTATCGGCCTCGATTTCGTCGAGGGAAAGGTACAGTCGGCGCAGCGGCCCGGTCACAGTGAAACGCCCGCCTTGCGGCGGGCGTCCGTGCTGTCCATGCTGCAGTGCGATGCCGGTCGCGCGTTCGCAGCAGGGCAGGCTACTGCCAGGCAGGTGCCGGCGTGATCTGCGTCGTATAGGCTGCCGCCGGCAGCAGCGTGAGGTTGGAGATGTTCTGGCCGCCGTAAGTCTCGGTCGACGTTCCGAACTTGACGCCCGTCACCGGCACGACGACCGACTGCCCGTCGGTACGCGATGCGCTGACGACGATCGACTTGCCGGGCGTGAACGTCGCCACGACGTTCGACGTGTCGTACACCATCCGCTGGTTCGCGA
Organism: Burkholderia sp. Ac-20353; assembly: GCF_017104785.1. Lineage (NCBI taxonomy): Bacteria > Pseudomonadati > Pseudomonadota > Betaproteobacteria > Burkholderiales > Burkholderiaceae > Burkholderia > Burkholderia sp. Ac-20353. The sequence continues at coordinate 5,441 of NZ_JAAGPL010000219.1, forward strand.
GCGTGCCGATCGTCGACAGGTAAGGGCTCTCGATCGGCAGGTTCCGGTAGTACGTGTTGTACTTCGTGAACGTCGCGTTCAGCAGGTCGCCGAGCAGCGTGCTCTTGCCGCTATACGCACGCATGTTCGTCTGGTGGAACATCATCGGCCGGTTGTCGTACGTGAGCAGGTAGACGACGAGCTGGTCGGACACCTTGTCGATCACCTGTGCGTAGGTCAGGTCATAGCCCCAGCGGGTCGGGTCGATCCCGTTCGCGCCGTAGAAGTAGTTGTATTCGGCGACCCATTCCGTCGGCTGCGATACGTTGTAGAACAGCGCGGTCGCATAGCGCGGCACTTCGAAGATGTGCTGGTTCACGCAGTTGTACTTGCCTGCGTTGAACGCCGGCAGCGACCACTTCGCCCCGTTGTTGGTCGTCGGGCAGCCGGACGTGCCGGCGGGCGGCGTCGGCTTCGAGCTGTCGGACACGAGCACCTGCGTGCCGAACGATACGAGTGCGCCAAGCGTTGTCGCGTTGTACAGTCCCGAGATTTCCGGGGTCACGAGCGTGCTCGTGCTGAAGGTCCTGAACCGGAATCGGTTCGCGACCTTCAGGTTGTTCTGCAGTTCGGTCGTGACTTGCGCGGCGGTTGTCGTGTACGGCGGATCCAGCAGTTCGTGGTCGTACGTGTGGCTGATCCATTTGAAGTTGTACTGCAGCAATCCGGTCTGCTGCGACAGCGAATCGGTGCCGCTCGGCGGGTACGCGCCCTGGCCGCCGTATCCCGTGCTGTAGCCTTCGCCGTTGAACGCCAGCGTGAGCTTGACCGCGGACGCATTCGGCGTCGACAGGTTCACGGCCGATTGCCACGCGACGATGTTGTCGAAGTCCGCGCCGGTGGTCCGGTATTCGCATGCGGTGAGGCCGGTCGCCGGGTTCGTCGAGCCGACCGGGCTGCCGAGCGGGCATTCGCCGGGCGGGCTCGTGCTGGTCGTCGCGCCGGTCCTGACGTCGTACCACAGGCCGGTGGCATCGGATTGCGCGTACGGGTAGATCTCGTCGGGGATGCCGTTGTCGTCCACTTGCGGATCGATATACACGTGACGGCTGCCGAGGAACAGGCCGCGCGTGAGCCAGTTCGCGATCCCGTAGGACAGCGTGATCGAGTGCGTCAGGTACTGGCTGTTGTCGAACATCAGCGACATCGTCTCGCGCGACGTGCTGTCGCCCGTCAGCGGCGTCGTGTTCGCGAACAGGCAGGTCGCGCCGATCGAGTACGTCGTGTTGCCGGGGCCCGTGGCCTGCACGATCGGCGTGACGGTCGCGCCGGTCGGCAACGGGCTCGCCGGCGATGCGAAGTACGTCCACGCGTTCGAGATCGTGAGCGGGTTCAGCGTGGACGTACCCGCGTTCATGTACGGGAACAGCGCTTGTCCGGTCAACGTCAGCAGCGAAGGCAGCGGCGTCGCGGTCGTGTTCTGGTAGTTCACGTATTGCAGGCAGCCGCTGTCGCTCGGCCACGTGTAGAAGCTCGCAAGCCGTACGTTGTACTTGAACTGGTAGCGCGCGAGCGTTTGCGCAAGCGCGCCGCCGGCGAACGGGTTCATGTAGCGGTAGTCGCTGATCGGCAGGATGACGGCCTGGTACAGCGCATGGTCGCCGTTTTCGAGCGGCGGCAGCGTCGGGTTGCTGGTGTCGTACGAGTAGATCGCGTAAGGGATGCCCACGCGATCGAGGATCGACTGGGCGGCTGCCAGCTCGGGCGTGCTGCCCGCCTGCTGGCTCGTGAGGATCAGGATCTTCAGGTCGATCTGCGCGTCGCCGGGCACCGCATGGCTGACGCCGGCCGCCGCGAAGAGTCCTGACGCGACGACGCAGCGCGTCAGAAGCCCGAACAGGCGGGATAATGTTCGCAAAGCACTCATGTCAAACCTCACGCAACGTGTCCGACGTTCCGGACGAGTCCCCCGGTTTTCAGAAAAGGTGTGGCGTATGAATTTATTGGTTCGTTGTCCGATTCTTCGTCGTCGACTTGTTGACCGTGTCGTTCGGATGCGGGCCCGATGGCGACACGTGCGGCTTGCCCCAGGCTTCGTTGCCCGACGGCAGCGAGCCGTGACCGTGAGGCAGGAATTTGCCGCTCGCGAACACGGGCGGTGAAACGATCGCACTGACGGCGATCAGCGCCGAGCATATCCCGCCGAGCAGGGCGCCCAGCCGGCGTGACGATGGTCTGGATCCGAGGGTTTGCATGGTGCCCTCCCGACGCGGATGGCGTCATTCGGTGCGTTACAGAAATGAATCAAGCGAGCGGGCCGAAGCGGACCATCGGCGCGATAGCGCGGTCGCGACGAACGGGCAGCCGTGCCTCCGTGATAAGGAACGCAAACAATGTGCCAATGAGCACAAGCATCTAATTTTCATGAAGTAATTTTGCGTAATGAAGGCGGGCGTGCGAGAAACGTTTCAGTGATGATCGATCGGGCCAGACCGCTGTCGAGAAGCGTTTCGTCGTCGAGGGTTGTCAAACGGCAACGGAATCCGGAATCTTGAAATTTCGGAGTCCGTTCAATGAACGCGGATTCGTCATCGTTGACGCGAAGTGAAGTGTGATCGAAACGGACAGCCTGTCGTGCGACACAGGCGGTCGGGCTACCCGGGTGGCCAACGCAGCATGACCCGGCTCAACTGCCGCCGATCGCAGTCTCCGGACTGACGCATTCCCGGCCTGCGCACGCGCCGGAATAAGCAAATTTGGTGCAATGCACGATATATGTGCGTATTTTTAATAACCTAACTAATAATGTGCAGAAGCATACAAATTTATTACTCGAACCATCCTTTTTAATTAAAAATCGATTACTGAATCATTAGTAGAATAAACCCTCCAAACTTTGTGTAGAACCATCAAATAAAGTTTGACGCGTAAATTTTTTCCCTGATATCGTCTGCACCCAGATTCACGGCACGGATGACATCACCCTGTAACGATCGACGCAGCTTCGTCGGAAAGCGCAATGCGGCGGACGACGCATGCGTGATCGAACGGAATTGCCGGCGCCGAACCTGCTGTCAGACGTGTGCATGGCGAGAAGCTTCTGCATTACCGGATAAATCGAAGTCAGGTCGTGATTCATTTGCAAAGGACTGCAAAGGAAAATGTAATCATGACTCCGGGTTTACACGGCGCCGGATAAAAACCGGGCGCCGTGGCGAGGTGAAACCGTGAAACCGGGCGAATCCCGTCTGGGGGAATGAGGGTGGGTATGAAAGTCGAACAAGGTCTGGTCACGTCGAACAGCGGGCTGGCTACGCTGGGGCGCCCGCGGGAATTTGGCAAGAAGCAGCAGAATCCGGTCCGCCGTTTCGGCGGCATCGCGGCCGTGCTGCTGCTGCATGTCGTGCTGATCTACGCATTGCTCAACGGCCTGGCGACGAAAGTCGTGCAGGTGATCCAGCATCCGATCGAAACCCGCATTATCGAACCGGTGAAGCCGCCGCCTCTGCCGCCGATGCCGGTCGTCAAGCTGCCGCCGCCCAAGTTCGCGCCGCCGCCGCCGCCGTTCGTCCCGCCGCCGGAAGTGGCGGTGCAGGCGCCGCCGCAGGCCACCATCACGCACCAGTCGGCACCGGTGCAGTCCGCGCCGGCCGTGCAGGCGCCGGTGGTGGCGCCGCCCGCGCCGGCGGCAAAGCCGGTGAGCCACGACGTTGGCGTGGTGTGCCCGAATTCGGACACGATGCGTGCGTCGATGCAATACCCGAAGGAAGCGCAGGAAAACAACATCACGGGTGACGTGACGATCGAATTCGTCGTGGATGCGGAAGGGAACATCACGAACGAACGGGTCGCGCAGTCGGCGGACCCGGTGCTGGACCGGGCCGCGTACAACACCGTGAAGCGCTTCAAGTGCGTCGCGCAAGGGCAATCGGTAAGGGTGCAGGTGCCGTTCTCGTTCAATCTGAATTGAAGCAGGTGCCGGCCTGGCGAGACCGCCAGGCCGGAGCGGTTCGGGTCGATTCATTTTGGTTAGGTAAACGAAATAATTGGAGTCGGGTATGACGAAGCGTTCTCTGGCCGCCATGGCGGCAAGCGTGTTGATCTCCGTTACTGCGGTGGACGGACTCGTCGCACCGCAACTGGCGCTCGCGCAGGCGAGTGACGTGACGGCGTCGGCCGGCACGACGGTACAGGCGGCACAGCCGGCACAGGCGGCACCGGTGGCCGCGCCGGCGGCGCAGCCGTCCCCACCGCCCGCACCGGCGACGACGGAAGCGGTCGAGAACCCGTACGGCTTGGGCGCGCTGTGGAAAAACGGCGATTTCGTCGCGCGCTTCGTGCTGATCCTGCTGGTGATCATGTCGATGGGCAGCTGGTACATCATGGTCACGAAGTTCGTCGAGCAGCTCCGCGCGAACCGCCGCGCGAAGCTGGCGGATGCGCAGCTGTGGACCGCCCCGTCGCTGTCGGACGGCGCAAAGCTGCTGGACGACGCGTCGCCGTTCCGCTTCATCGCGGAGACGGCGATCGAGGCCGGCGAGCATCACGACGAGGCGCTGCTGGAGGCCGTGGATCGCAATACCTGGATCGACGTGTCGGTCGAGCGCGCGATCACGAACGTGTCGAACCGGATGCAGGACGGGCTGGCATTCCTCGCGACGGTTGGCTCGACGGCACCGTTCGTCGGCCTGTTCGGCACCGTGTGGGGGATCTATCACGCACTGACGGCGATCGGCATCGCCGGACAGGCGTCGATCGACAAGGTGGCCGGACCGGTCGGCGAGGCGCTGATCATGACGGCGATCGGTCTGGCCGTGGCCGTGCCGGCCGTGCTCGGCTACAACTTCCTGGTCCGCCGCAACAAGTCGGTGATGGAGCGCGTACGCAACTTCGGCGCGCAGCTGCACACGGTGCTGCTGGCCGGCAACCGGCGCCCGGCGCGCGTGCCGTCGCCGTCCGCGTCGCCGTCCGCGTCGCTGGTCAACTGACCGGCGGGGAGACGCGCGATGGCCATGAACGTCGGGCAGGACGAGAACGACGAGGTGATCGCCAACATCAACACGACGCCGCTCGTCGACGTGATGCTGGTGCTGCTGATCATCTTCCTGATCACGATTCCCGTGGTGACGCACACGATCCAGCTGCAGTTGCCGAAGGAAACCGTGCAGCCGCTGCAGACCACGCCGAAGAGCGTCGAGATCGCGGTGAACCGCGATGGCGACTTCTTCTGGGGCGAACAGCTGGTGGATGGCCCGACGTTGCTGACGAAGCTGAAGGGCATCTCGGAGCAGCAGCCGCAGCCGAGCGTGCACGTGCGGGGCGACCAGAACACGCGCTACGAGTTCATCGGCAGGGTGGTCACGATGTGCGAGCGTGCGGGGATCGCGAAGGTGTCATTCATTACAGAGCCGCCGGCGCGCGGCGGCTAGGAGTCGACGATGGGGATGAACGTATCTTCGGGCAGCGGCGGTGAGCCGGACGTGATGGTGGACATCAACACCACGCCGTTGATCGACGTGATGCTGGTGCTGCTGATCATGCTGATCATCACGATCCCGATCCAGATGCACTCGGTGAAGATGGATCTGCCGGTCGGCAATCCGCCGCCGCCCGCGACACCGCCGGAAGTCGTGCAGATCGACATCGATTTCGACGGCACGACGACGTGGAACGGCACGCCGGTGCCCGATCGCGCGGCGCTGGAGGCAAAGCTGACGCAGGTGGCCGCGGAGCCCGTGCAGGCCGAGATCCACCTGCGGCCGAACAAGCTCGCACCGTATCACGATGTGGCGGCCGTGCTGGCGTCGGCGCAGCGTGTCGGCGCGACGAAGATCGGCCTGATCGGCAACGAACAATACATGCAATGAGGAAGCGCGCGCCGATGAACCAGCAACGATGGAAACGCATCGCCGCGTTGGCGGCGCTGAGCGCGGTTTGCACGCTCGCGCGGCCCGCGCTGGCCGCGGACGCGCTGCGTCCGGACGTCGCGAAGCCGCTGTCCGCGGCGCAGGACCTGTACCGCGCGCACAAGTATCGCGACGCGCTCGGCAAGATCGCGCAGGCGGCGGCTGTGCCGAACAAGTCGCCGTACGAGACATACATGGTCGAGCAGATGCGCGGCGCGGCGGCGATCGCGGCCGGCGATCCGGGCACGGCCGCGCAGGCATACGAGAGCGTGCTGGGCTCGGGCCGGCTGTCGGCCGACGACGAGCGTCGCACGACGGCCGCGCTGGCGGGGATCTACTTCGACCAGAAGAACTACCCGCAGGCGATTCGGGTCGCGCAGCGCTACGTCAAGGCAGGCGGAACCGATCCGGAGATGCGCACGCTGCTCACGCAGTCGTACTACCTGTCGAACGACTGCGGTCAGGTCGTGAGCCAGCTCAGGGCAAGCACGGACGCACAGGCGAAGGCCGGTCACGCGCCGGACGAAGCGCAGCTGCAGATGCTCGCGACGTGCGCGCAGAAAGCGAAGGACGGCGCCGCGTATCGCGGCGCGCTCGGGCTGCTGGTCGCGTACCACCCGAGCGCCGCGTACTGGGATGAGCTGGTGCCGGCAATTCGCGGCAACCGCGGGTATCTGTCGTCGCTGGACCTCGACATCTACCGGCTGCGGCGGGCAACGGGTGCGCCGATGTCCGCGGACGGTTACATGGAGATGACGCAGCTCGCGCTGGTGGCCGGCTCCGCGGCGGAAGGCAAGCAGGTGATCGACCAGGGTTTCGCGTCGGGCGTCCTCGGCAAGGACGCGCAGGCCGACCGCGAGAAGCGGCTGCAGGCGCTGGCGGCGAAGCGCATGCAGTCGGGCGCGGATGCCGCGAACCCGGTCGCGCCGATCGATGCCGGCATGAACCTGGTGTTCGCCGGCCAGGCGAAGCAGGGGCTGTCGATGATGGAGCAGGCGATCGCAAAGGGCGGGCTCGAGCATCCCGACGCCGCGCAGTTGCGGCTCGGCGAGGCGTATTACGTGGCAGGCGAGAAGGCGCGCGCGGTGCAGGTGCTTCGGACCGTGAAGGGAACCGACGGTTCGGCGGATCTGGCCAAGCTTTGGTCGATTGTTGCTGCGAGGTAGCCTGCATGGCTTTTCCACCGGATGAGTCGGTGCTCGCCGCCGTCTCGATAGGAAGCAAGATCAGGGCGCTGCGACAACGGCTGGAACTCACGCTCGACGACGTGGCCGCGACGGCCGGCATGTCGAAGCCGTTCCTGTCGCAGGTCGAGCGCGGGCGTGCGACGCCGTCGATCACGTCGCTCGTGCGGATCGCCGCGGCGCTCGGCGTGACGGTCCAGTATTTCATCGACACGCCGTCGGAAGCGCGCTCGGTGCGCCGCGCCGACATGCTGCAGTACTTCCAGTTCGCGGATTCGGCGAGCTCGTTCGCGCGGCTGACGAACCTGGTGGACGGCAGGAAGCTGGAAGCGATTCTCGTGCGCATGCCGGCCGGGCAGCCGCCGTCGGAGGTCACGACGCACGCGGGCGAGGAGTTCCTGTACGTGATGCAGGGCAGTGTCGCGCTGACGCTGGAGGCCAGCACCTTCACGCTGAACACCGGCGATACCGCGCATTACGAATCGACGATGCCGCACGCGTGGCGAAACACGGCCGACGAGGAAGCCGTGATCGTCTGGGTCGGCACACCGAGGCTGTTCTAGAAGAATCGAACGACGTTCGGCCAATCCGGCGAATGAAGCAGAAACAACGCATGCGCTCAGAATAATCAATTAGTAAGCCTAATTTAAGGTTTGGCCTGGCCTGAAACCCGATGCCGATGTCGGGGAGGAGCCGGGCCGTGGCGAGCAGGGCGATTGGCGGGTTGGCAATGACGGGTTCCGGAACACGGATGCCCTGGACGTGCGGCGGGTTCCACGAGGCCCGCGCGCGCAGCGAATGGGGTATTACTGACAAGCGAGAGGGGGAACGATGAAACAGAGAGTGTTGGCGTTGGCCATCAAGAGGATCATCTGGGCGGAACTGGCGTTGACGGCGACGCTGGCGGGGCCGGCGTTCGCGCAGAGCCAGCCGGCGCCCGGCGCGGCCGCGATTGCGGATGCCGTTGCGAACGCGGCGCCCGTGACGGTCGCGCAGGCGAGCGGCACGACGGGC
>NZ_JAAGPL010000220.1:0-13101 GCF_017104785.1 Burkholderia sp. Ac-20353
GCGCTCGCGGTGCTGCTGTTCGCGGGCGGCGCGACGTGGAGCGCGGATCCGGTGCGGCGCTGGGCGGCCTGGCAGGCCGACGTGCGCACCGCGGTCGGCGAGCGCCGCACAGTGACGCTCGCCGATCGCACGGTCGTCGTGCTCGATACCGATACGGCGATCGACGTGCGCTTCGACGCGGCGCAACGGCGCGTGCACCTGCTGCGCGGCATGATCATGGTCACGAGCGGCCACGACGATCGCGCGCCGGTGCGTCCGCTCGTCGTCGCAACCGACGACGGCGAGCTCCGGCCGCTCGGCACGCGCTTCTCGGTGCGGCTGCGCGATGGCGCGACCCGCATCGAGGTGTTTGCCGGCGCGGTGCGCGTGCAGCCGACCCGCCCGTCGGCGGGCACGCGCGTGATTACCGCGGGCGAGGGCGCCGATTTCACGCGTGACGCGATCGGCGCGACCGCGCCGCTCGACGCGTACGCGGCTGCGTGGACCGACGGGATGATCGTCGCATCGCGGATGCGGCTTGCCGACCTCGTCGCCGAGCTCGGCCGCTATCGCCGCGGCAGCCTGCGCTGCGACGCGTCGGTGGCCGACCTGCGCGTATCCGGCACGTTCCCGCTCGACGACGCCGATCGCGTGCTCGACACGCTGAAGACGACGTTGCCGATCGATGTCACGACCGTCACCCGCTACTGGGTGACGGTCGTGTCGGCCCGTTCCTGAGGGATCCAAAAAATATTTCGGCCCGCGTGAGCTGTTTTCGGATTTCGCGTGACAAGGGTCATGAAAGCAGCATTGACCCATCGCCTACCGACACTTCGATCATGGCTTCCACCCGTTCTATCCGCCGGCGCCGACCGGCTCCGGTCCGTTCCCTGTCGCCGCGCCCGCGCGCGGTCATGTACGTCATGCCGGCGCCCGGCGGTATTGCATGCCGGCTGGCCGGCGCCGTCCTGCTGTCGGCGTTGCTGCCGATGCCCGCGCTGGCCGACGCCAACGCCAACGCCAACGCCAACGCGGCGCCCGCGGCCGAGCAGCGCACGTCGCGCCGTCAATACGACATCCCGGCCGGCCCGCTCGACGCATCGCTGAACCGTTTCGGGCGCGACGCGGGCATCCTGCTCGCGTTTCCCGCCGACCTGACGGCCGGCCTGACGAGCGGCGGCGTGCACGGCCGCTTCGACGTCGAACGCGCGCTCGACCGCGTGCTCGCGGGCACGGGGCTCGTCGCGATCCGCCAGCCGAGCGGCGGCTATACGCTGCTGCGGACCGGCAACACGGCCGCGCCAGCGGCTGTGGCGAGCGCCGAGCTGCCGGCAATCGCGGTGCGCAGCAGCGCAGTTCGCGCCGACAGCTACCGGCCGCCGCGGGAGGCCGGCGTGCTGCGCTCGGACGCGCCGCTGCTCGACACCGCGCAAGCCGTCGCGATCGTGCCTGCGCAGGTGCTGCGTGACCAGCGGCCGCGCAATCTCGACGACGCGCTCGCGAACGTGAGCGGCATCACGCAGGGCAACACACTTGCCGGCACGCAGGACACGATCATGAAGCGTGGCTTCGGCGGCAACCGCGACGGCTCGGTGATGCAGAACGGCATGCCGCTCGTGCAGGGGCGCGCGTTCAACGCGGCGGTCGACCGCGTCGAGGTGCTCAAGGGCCCGACGTCGCTGCTGTACGGGCTGATGGATCCGGGCGGCGTGATCAACGTCGTCAGCAAGGTGCCGCAACTGACACGCTACAACGCGCTGTCTGTCGGCGGCTCGACCTTCGGTCACGGCAAGAACGGCGGCAACGTGACGTTCGATGCGACCGGGCCGGTCGGCGATACGCGGCTTGCGTACCGGCTGATCGTCGACCAGTCGAAAGAACAGTACTGGCGCAACTTCGGCGAGTACCGCGAAACTTTCGTCGCGCCGTCACTCGCGTGGTACGGGCGCGATACGCAGGTCGTGCTGTCCTACGAATACCGCAAGTTCCATTCGCCGTTCGATCGTGGCACCGCGCTCGATCCGCGCACCAACGCACCGCTCGACATTCCAGCGCGGCGCCGTCTCGACGAGCCGTTCAACGACATGGACGGCGAGTCGCATCTCGCGCAGCTGTCGGTCGATCACCAGATCAACGCGGACTGGAACGCGCATTTCGGCTACAGCTACAACCGCGAGACCTACGACGCGAACCAGATCCGCATCACGGGCGTCGCTCCCGCAACAGGCACGCTGGCACGCAGCAACGACGCGACGCACGGCGCGCTCAGCACCGACAGCTACGGGATCGCGTACGTGAACGGCAAGCTGACGCTCGCGGGAATGCGGCACGACGTGCAGCTCGGCTTCGACAGCGAATACCGGCGCATCTACCGCAAGGACATGCTGCGCGAGGCGGTGAAAACGCCGTTCAGCTACGTGAATCCCGTGTATGGGCTGCTGCCGCCGTCGAGCACCGTGTCCGCGAGCGACAGCGACCAGACCGACACGCTGCACGACGCGTCGGCGTTCTTCCAGGACAGCATCCACGTGACGGACAAGTGGATCGTGTCGGGCGGAATGCGCTTCATCACGTACAACCAGGTTGCGGGCCGAGGTCGGCCGTTCAAGGCAAATACCGATCTGAGCGGATCGAAATGGCTACCGCGCGCGGGTGTCGTCTACAAGTGGACCGACGCGTTCTCGCTGTACGGCAGCTACTCGCAATCGCTGAAGCCGTCGTCGTCGATCGCGCCGATGACGGGCGGCTTCGTGATCGACGGCGCGACGCCGCCGGAAGAGTCGACCGCTTGGGAAGTGGGCGGCAAGCTCGACCTGCCGGGCGGCCTGACCGGCACGCTTGCGCTGTTCGACATCGACAAGAAGAACGTGCTCGTGTCGCAGTTCAACGACACGACGAAGCTCACCGACTGGCGGACCTCGGGCAAGGCGCGTTCGCGCGGCGTCGAGCTCGACCTGTCGGGCAGGATCGGCGAACGCCTGAACGTGATCGCGAGCTATGCGTACATCGACGCGAAGACGATCGACGATCCGCTCTATGCGGGCAACCAGCTTTGGAACGTCGCGCGCCATACCGCGTCGGTCGCGGCTGTCTACGACGTCGGTACGCTTGCAGGCGGCGACGACCTGCGCGTCGGCGCGGCCGCGCGCTATGTCGGCGCACGGCCCGGCGATTCGGCGAACAGCTTCACGCTGCCGTCGTACGTGCTCGCCGATGCGTTCGCGACGTACGACACGCGGATCGGCAAGCAGAAGGTGTCGTTCCAGCTCAACGTGAAGAACCTCTTCAACCGTACTTACTACCCGTCGAGCGCGAACCGCTACTTCGTCGCGGTCGGTGATGCGCGGCAGGTGTCGCTGCTGACCACGCTGCAATTCTGACGACGCACCCGACGCACCGCGCATACATTGGCCGCGCAGTCCGCTGCGTGGCCACGGAGATCATCGCAATGAACTTGAAGACGAACACGAACATGAAGAACCACGCTCCGGTACGCGCTCTGTCGCGTGCGCGGCGCTGCGCATTGCGCGCGATCACGGGCGTGGCGTTCGCGCTGGTGACGGGCATCGCTGGCATCGCGCCGGCCGTCGCGGCCGACGCGCAATCTGCCGTCACGCGCGTCGCGATGCTCGTGCAGCTCGGCGGGCCGAACATCAAGGTCGACGAACGCGTCGGCGCCCATCTGGAAGCGCGCGGTTACGCGGTACGTTTTGTCGATCAGGCGGCAACGCCGGACGCCGCGCGCGACGCGGATCTGGTCGTGATCTCGTCGACGGTGTCGTCGAAGAATGTCGCGGCGGGCTGGCGTACGCTCGACAAGCCACTCGTGACCTGGGAAAACGACCTGCTCGACGATCTTGCGATGACGGGCAAGCGTCACGACGTCGACTTCGGCGAAACCGGCAAGGAACGCTACGTATGGCTCGTCAATGCGCCGCATCCGATCGCGGCAGGGCTGCCGGCGGGCGCGACGAACGTGTACGGCAAACAGGCGCCGATGAGCTGGGGCAAGCCGGGGCTCGGCGCGAGCATCATCGCGACCGTGTACGGGCAGCCGGACAAGGCCGCGATCTTCGCGTACGAGAAGGGCGCGACGATGGACTACGAAGCGCTTGCACCGGCGCGGCGCGTGATGTTCTTCCTCGACAACGACACGTTCGTGAACCTGTCGCCGGCCGGGGTCGCGCTGTTCGACGCGGCGGTCGACTGGGCCGCGGGGCGGCGCTGACGCGGTCGCTGCACTGGCTGTCTGCGCGGCGACGCGAACGCAATACGGACCCGCCCGTCGGCGCCGATTGAAATTGAATGCGAGAATGCGGCCTTCGGTTGGCGCGGGCCGCAGCCGGGCGGGCGTTCGCGACTGTCGCGCGCGCCACGCACCGGCGGTGCGCATCCCGTCCGGCCGGCACCGCGTCGCACGGCATCCGTTCGTGCGTGTCGTTCTCCAAGGAACCCGTATGGATCGTCACATCGCTCCGGTGGAGCTGAAGAAAGCCTACCGACTCCTCAATCACGGCCCGACGGTGCTCGTGTCGGCGCGTCATGGCGGCACCGACAACGTGATGGCTGCCGCGTGGGCGTGCGCGCTCGACTTCCTGCCGCCGAAGCTAACGGTCGTGCTCGACAAGAGCGCGAAGACCCGCGAACTCGTCGAGCAGAGCGGCACGTTCGTGATCCAGATCCCGACGGCCGCGCAGTTCGCGCTCACGCATGCGGTCGGCAGCCACAGCCTTGCCGAGCGTCCGGACAAGCTGCGCGAAGCCGGCGTGACGCTGTTCGGCATCGATGGCCATGACCTGCCGTTCGTCGCCGGCTGCTCGGGCTGGCTTGCGTGCAAGCTGATTCCGGAGCCGCACAACCAGCAGACCTACGACCTGTTCATCGGCGAGGTCGTCGGCGCGTGGTCGGACACGCGCGTGTTCAAGGACGGCCACTGGCATTTCGAAGCGGCGGATCCCGCATTGCGCAGCCTGCACTACATCGCGGGCGGCAATTTCTATGCGATCGGCGAAGCGCTGTCGGTCGACACCGGCAACGCCGACGCGCAATGACGCATCGGGCCGGCTGATCGCACGGCGAGTCGCCACGCCGGCGCCGCTCACGGGATCAACAGCTCGCGGCGTCCGTCCGGATGCTCGATGGGTTCGCCCGACATGTGCAGGCGCTGGTCCGCGCGGTAGTCGTAGACCGAGCGCGCGGCGGCGAGCTGCGCGAAATCAAGTTCGACCGTGTGGCGGGACTCGGTGTTGCCGGCTTCGAACAACAGGTGTCCGAACGGATCGGCCACGAGGCTGCCGCCGGCAAACACGACGTCGTGCGTGCCGTCGCCGACGCGGTTCGCGACCACGGCGAACACCTGGTTTTCCATCGCGCGCGCGGTGACGGACGTGCGATGGACGTGGCGGTACGGCTCCATGTTGCCGTCGGTCACGAGGATCAGCTCGGCGCCGAGTTCGGCGAGTGCGCGCCCGCTTTCCGGGAATTCGCTGTCGTAGCAGATCAGGATGCCGATGCGCGCGCCGCGCCACGCGACGGTCGCGTAGCGGTCGCCAGGCAGCACGATGCCGCGCTCGCTCACCCAAAGGTGGGTCTTGCGATAGCTGAGCGCGACGCCGTCCGGCGTGACGAATACCGTCGTGTTGTAGAAGCGGCCGCGATCGTTTTCGATCAGGCCGACGACCACCGCGACGTCACGCGCCCGCGCGGCAGCCACGACGGCGTTGACGCTCGGGCCGTCGAGCGGCTCGGCCACGGCGGCGAGGTTGTCGCGATCGAGGAAGCCGGTGAGCTGTGCCTCCGGAAACATCACGATGTCGGTGCCGGGCGCGCAGGTGGCGATGGCGTCGAGCGTGCGCTCGAGGTTGTAGCGCGTGTCGCCGTCGCGACCTGCGAGCTGGTTGATGTCGATTTTCAGTTTCATGGGCGCAAGCCGGATGGGTGACCGGCGCGCGACAGGCACCGGGAACGGATTTCAGTGCGGCCTAGTATGCGCCGAACCGTTGGAAATCCTATCCCGCCGATGCGTTAACCCTTCGGGGGTATTGATCTGTCGACAGCCGCTGGTGCAGCGCGATTCAGGCGCGCGCCATCCGCGCGTTGCATCACGCATCGATCTGCGCTTTCAGGAACAGCGAGAACAGCTCCGACTGCGAGTTGATGCTCAGTTTTCCGTAGATGTTCCGGCGATGCACCTTGACCGTTTCGGCGGAGATCGCAAGCTTGCCGGCCACTTCCTTGTTCGAGCGGCCGCTGAGAATCAGCCGGACGACATCGAGCTCGCGCGCGGTGAGCGGCGTGCCGAGCCGCGCCATCGCCAGTTCGAAGCCGCCCCGCGTGCCGGCCGTGCGAGCCGGCGCGTGCTCGGCCGGTTCGCGTTCGAACCCGACGCGCTGGCGCATCAGCGCGGACACCCACGGCCGCATCAGGTCGAGCAGCGCGACCTGCTCGGGGCTGAAGCGCTGCCTGCTGCCGAGCGACAGGCACAGCGTGCGCGTGTCGTCGAGCCGCACGTTGTACTGGACTTCGTCTTCGACGACGTTGTGCGTGAAGTAGCGCGTGTAGTAGTCGGTGTCGCGGAAGCACTCGGGCGCGACGTCGGACAGCCGGAACAGGCCGCTTTGCGGCGCTTCGCGGTTTGCGATGTAGAACGGGTCCAGCAGGTACAGCCCCTGCACGTAATCGCGAAAGAGCGGGTCGGGCCCGTCGCCTTCGTACGGGCATTCGGCGAACACCTGCGGGCGACCGTCGCTGAACACCAGCACGACCCAGCTGTCGACCGGCACGTACTCTTCGATCTGCCGGATCAGCGCGAGCCAGAAGCCCGGCTGGTCGAGCAACTCGATGAGCCGGCCGATCGACCGGTGCCATGCGACGTCCTGCAAGGTCAGGTTCATGCGGATTTTCGTGTCGGTTGGGGGGCTTTGCGGGTTGGGCGGAATTCGCGACGCCAGCCGGCGATTCTCGCAGAACCGGCCGATTGCGCGGCGCGGGATAGCGCCTGCCGAGATAGCGACTAATATGAAAGGATTGGCGAAAGGCCGTGCATGATCTGGTGCGCGCGCCGCGACACCTCCGTCGCGGACGCGGGCGGGTGCCGGAAGGAGGGGCGGGAAATGCGGCGAATCTACGTGTTGTTGCCCAATGCGAAGAGCGCGACGCGCATCATCGACGAATTATTGCTTCGACGAGTCGAATGGCGGCACGTCCACGTGCTGGCGGCACCGGGTGTGAAAACCGAAAGTCTTCCGCAAGCGACGCTCGCGCAGCGCAGCGACCTGCTGCCGGCACTCGCGCGTGGCACTGCGGTCGGCTGGTTCACGGGGATGGTGATCGGGCTCGCGGCGCTGGTGTTTCATCCCGAGGGGCTCAAGATCGCGGCGGGCGCTGTCGTGTTGATCACGCTGATCAGCGCCGCATTCGGCGCGTGGACCGCGACGATGATCGGCGTCAACGTGCCGAATACGCGGCTCAAACGCTTCGAAAACGCGGTCGAGAAGGGCGAACTGCTGATGATGGTGGACGTGAAGACGGATCGCGTCGACGAAATCGAGGCGCTGATCAAGAAGCACCATCCGGAAGCGGACGTCGAAGGGCACGACCCGACCATTCCCGCATTTCCGTGAACGGCGCTGCCGTCGCGATGACGGAGCCGTGACGGGACGGCGCGCTGGCGTGCGTGCCGTCCCTTTTTGGCGTTGTGCTACCTGCGGGTCTGTCCGTCGCGCGATGACGTGCGCGCCGGCGTGTGCTGCTTGATCGCTCCGGCCTGTGGCGCGTGCTGCTGCTGAATGCGCAGCGTGCGCAGGACTGCTTCGGTAGCTGGGAAGATTTCAGCCGCGCGTTCGTTGCCGGCCGCCGGCAATGGGTGGCCGGGTTCCGCGCCGACCGCTGATCGTCACGGAAACCGGCACGCGCGGGAACAAGGACATCCAGGTGCGCCACGTCGTGAAGTTCGATGCGGCGCGCGGGCGCTATATCGTGCCGAAGGCGTTGCGGGAAGGGTACTGAAGCGTCGCGCGGCGGTCAGAACCCGGCGCGGACGCGCGGTGAGAAGCAGGCGGCAGCATGCGCCGCCCGCGCATCAAACGTACAGATAGCGGACGAGGTGGAAGAACACCGGCGCCGCGAAGCAGATCGAATCGACGCGGTCGAGCATTCCGCCGTGGCCCGCGATCATCGAGCCCCAGTCCTTCGTGCCGAGCGAGCGCTTGACGGCCGACAGCACGAGCCCGCCGACGAAGCCCGCGATCACGATCGCGAGCGAGATCCCGAACGCCGCGCCAAAGCTGAACGGCGTCACGCGATACAGCGCCGCGCCGCACAGCGTCGCGAGCAGGCCGCCGCCGACGAAGCCCTCGATCGTCTTCGACGGCGACAGGCGCGGCGCGATCTTGCGGCGTCCGAACAGCTTGCCGACCACGTACTGCAGCACGTCGCTGATCTGCACGACGAACAGGAAGAAGAACAGCAGCAGCGCGTTCTGCCCCGCGTAATGCGGAATGTCGAGAATCAGCACCGCGGGCGCGTGGCTCAGCCCGTACACGCAGACCATCAGCGCCCAGTTGATTTTCGCGTTGCGGCTCAGGAACTCGCGCGTGTCCTGCGTCAGCGCGGACACGAGGGACATCGCGAAGAACAGGTGAACGGGCACGAAGATCGAGTACATCCCGTACCAGTTGATCCCGAGCAGCAGGTACTGGACCGGAATCGCGATGAAGAACGCGATGAACAGCGTCGTGTGGTCGCTCGCGGTGGTCGGCGTGAGCGTGATGAACTCGCGCAGCGTCAGGTACGACAGCACCGCGAACACCAGATAGGTGACGTTGTTGCCGAGGCCGATCGCGATCACCATCACCGCGATCATCGCCCACCATGCGCGGATGCGCTGGTTCAGGTTGACGATCGTCGCGCTCGTGCCGCCGCTGCGCGCGCCGAGGATCGCGCCGATCACGGTCGCGACGGTCAGCACGCCCGTGACGCCCGCGACCAGTTCCCAGAAAAGTGTTCGCATGTCGTTGTCCGGATGAAGAAGGGAAGCGCCGTGCTCAGCCCGCAGGGCGGTGCGGCGCGAGCGCGACGATCGCGTCGCGCATGCGGGCGAGGAACGACGCCTTGTCCTCCTGTTCGCCGCGCGCGTCGTTCGCGCCGAAGTGCACCTTGCAGATCAGCGGCACCGGCCAGATCGCGCCCTTCGGCATGATGCGCTGCAGGTTCTCGAGATAGACGGGCGCGAGCGCGACGTTCGGGAACTCGGTCGCGAGATGGAACAGCCCGCTCTTGAACGGCTGCGGCAATGCATCCGCGCCGCGCGTGCCTTCGGGGAAGATGATGATCGAATGGCCTTGCGCGAGCGCGTCGCGCACGGGATCCAGCGGGTCGCCGCCGGTTTCGCGGTGGCGATCGATCAGCACGACGTTCAGCAGCTTCTGCGCGATGTGGCGCTTCATGTCGCTGCTGTCCCAGTAATCGCGCGCGGCAACCGGCCGCACGACCGCGCGCACGTGGCGCGGCAGCGCGGCGAGGATCGCGAGCGTGTCGATGTGGCTCGTATGGTTCGAGAAGTAGATCTTCTGAGTCGGGGACGGCGGCGCCTGATGCCACACCGGATAGGCGCCCGCGACGAGCCGCACGATCGTCAGCAGGAAATCGCGCTGCCACACATGCAGGATGTTCATCGGTCGCGCGCCTCCTGTTCGCATGCCCGCCGTGTCGCACATGTGCGGCGGGCGGAATCCCGGTATGCCGACGCAGTACGCTGCGCGTCGGACGGCCCATGGTTACATTTTTTCAAATTCGTGAATGCCTGTCGCAGGTCCGCGATAATCGACCGGTTTCGAGATAACCGGCAGGAATTAACCGCTATTGCACGAGTGCGCGAATGCGTTTCGAAACGATTGCCTGTTGCATTCGGGCCAGCGGATTATCGCGAGTTTCCGGGAAAAACGCCAGATTGCCGCGCGCAGCCCGTCCGCGCGGGCGCGACGCGCATGCTTGACGCGTGCATCCGGCTCGGCGACGATTAGGTCCGTCCAATGACGTGCCGTTCCGCCGGCGATGCAAATGCGGCGGAAACGGACTCGCAACCCGTGTGAATAAAACGATGAAACGAAGAGCCCGATGAGCCTGTACGCACTCAAACCGAAATTCCAGAATCGCCTGCGGCCGCTCGCCAATTCGCTCGCCGCGCGCGGCGTCACCGCGAACCAGGTCACGCTGTTCGCGGCCGGCGGCTCGATCGTCGTCGGCGCGCTTGCCGGACTCGGCGTATTTGCGCGCGCGCTGTTCCTGCTGATCCCGCTGTGGCTGTTCGCACGGATGGCGCTCAACGCGATCGACGGGATGCTCGCGCGCGAGCACGGGCAGAAGAGCACGCTCGGCGCGTACCTGAACGAGCTCGGCGACGTGGTGTCGGACGTCGCGCTCGTGCTGCCGTTTCTTGCCGTGTCGGCGTTCACGCAGGCCGACGTGTGGTTGTTCGCACTGCTCGCGGTGATCGTCGAATGCGCGGGGCTGATCGGCCCGCTCGTCGGTGCGAGCCGCCGCTACGACGGCCCGTTCGGCAAGAGCGACCGCGCGCTCGCGCTCGGCGCGTTCGCGCTGTGGATCGGCCTCGGGCTGTCGGTGGGCGGTGTCGCCGCGTGGCTGTGGCGGCTGCTGATCGTGCTGTCGATGGTGACCGTCGCACGTCGCGTGCAGGCCGGCATCCGCGAAGCGGGCGGTTGACCCGCAAGGCGCCGGAGGGCGGCGCCGAATCATTCGAATAACGAAACGAGAGAGAAACGCATGAGCGCACGCATCGCCCGCGAGGCGGACTTCATCACGCACGACGGCGAGACGCTGTTCTATCGCCACTGGCCCGCCACGGGCGCACGCTGCCGCGGCGCGATCGTGCTGCTGCACCGCGGCCACGAGCATTCGGCGCGCGTCGCGCACCTCGTCGACGAGCTCGACCTGCCCGAATTCGCGTTCTTCGCATGGGATGCGCGCGGCCACGGCCGCTCGCCCGGCGCGCGCGGCTACAGCCCGAGCGCGGCCGCGTCGGTGCGCGACCTGCAGACCTTTGTCGAGCACATCCGCGACACGCACGGGATCGCGATCGAGGAGATGGCCGTGGTCGGCCAGAGCGTCGGCGCGGTGCTCGCGGCGACCTGGGTGCACGACTACGCGCCGCCGATCCGCTGTCTCGTCGTCGCGTCGCCGGCATTCCACATCAAGCTGTACGTACCGTTCGCGCGGCCCGGCCTGCGGCTGATGCACAAGCTGCGCGGGCTGTTCTACGTGAACAGCTACGTGAAGCCGAGATTCCTCACGCACGACCCCGAGCGCATCGCGAGCTACGCGGCCGACCCGCTGATCACGCGGCCGATCGCGGTCAACATGCTGCTCGACCTGCACGACACCGCGCAGCGGATCGTCGCCGACGCGGCGGCGATCACCGTGCCGACACAGCTGCTGATCTCCGGCGCGGACTGGGTCGTCCATCGCGGCCCGCAGGACCGTTTCTACGAGCGCCTCGGCGCGGCGCGCAAGGAGCGCATCGTGCTGCCGGGCTTCTATCACGACACGCTCGGCGAGCGCGACCGCGCGCAGGCGCTCGCGCCGCTGCGTGCGTTCGTGCTGCGTGAATTCGATGCGCCGGGCCCGCGCGTGTCGCTCGCCGATGCCGACCGGCGCGGCGCGTTTCACGACGAATACGCGACGCTGTTGCGGCCGCCCGCGAATCCGCTCGCGCGCGTTTACTGGGCGATCACGCGGGCAGGGCTGAAGGCGGGCGGCGCACTGTCCGACGGGATTGCGCTCGGGCTGAAGCTCGGCTTCGATTCGGGCTCGACGCTCGACTACGTGTACCGCAACCACGCGCAGGGGCGCCTGGGCGTCGGCCGGCTGATCGACCGCACCTACCTGGATTCGCCGGGCTGGGTCGGCATCCGCCAGCGCAAGGTGCATCTGCAGGAGCTGATCGGCGCGGCGATCGGGCGGCTGCGCGGCGCGAGCGCGCCGGTGCGGATCGTCGACATCGCGGCCGGGCACGGCCGCTATGTGCTCGACGCGATCGCGTCGGTGGCCGAGCGCGACGGCGCCGCGCCCGACGACATCACGCTGCGCGACTACAGCCCGCCGAACGTCGAAGCGGGGCGCATGCTGATCGCGCAGCGCGGCCTCGAGCCGATCGCGCGTTTCGAGCGCGGCGACGCGTTCGACGAGGCGTCGCTCGCGACGCTCGAGCCGCGTCCGACGCTCGCGATCGTTTCGGGGCTCTACGAGCTGTTCGGCGAGAATGCGCTGATCGAGCGCTCGCTGCGCGGGCTCGCGCAGGCGGTGCCGCCGGGCGGCTATCTCGTCTATACGGGGCAGCCGTGGCATCCGCAGATCGAGTTCATCGCGCGCGCACTGAACAACCACCGCGGCGACGCGACCTGGGTGATGCGGCGCCGCTCGCAGGCCGAGATGGACGAGCTCGTCGCGCGCGCGGGGTTCCGCAAGCTCGAACAGCGGATCGACGAGATGGGCATCTTCTCGGTCAGTCTCGCGCAGCGGGTCGACGCGCAATGAGCGAGCTCGGCGGCGACGCGCGTGGCCTGTCCGCGCACGCGGCAGCCGGCGCGCGCGACGCGTCGTTCGCGCTGCGCTTCGGCTGGCTCGCGGTGATGGGCGCGGTGTTCTTCTCGACCTACGGGTTCGCGAACTGGCTCGCCGCGCGCCGGCCGACGGTGCCGACCTTCGCGTTCGGCTGGGAGCACGCGATCCCGTTCGTGCCGTGGTCGATCGTGCCGTACTGGTCGATCGACCTGCTGTACGCGCTGTCGTTCTTCTTCTGGACGCGCCGCGACGACCTGCTCGATCACGTGAAGCGCCTGTTGACCGTGCAGTTGATCTCGGTTGCGTGCTTCATCGCATGGCCGCTGCGCTTCGGCTTCGAGCGGCCCGACGCGGGTGGCGTGGCCGGCGCGCTGTTCACGCTGCTGATGGGCTTCGACAAGCCGTTCAACCAGGCGCCATCGCTGCATATCGGCTTGCTCGTCGTGCTGTGGGCCGTCTATGCGAAGCATCTGCGCGGCCCGCTCGCGCGCGCCGTGCTGCATCTGTGGTTCGCGGCGATCGGCGTGTCGGTGCTGACGACCT